>CAMKMK010000021.1 GCA_946413885.1 uncultured Prevotellaceae bacterium | reverse complement strand
CGTCTCTCCTGCTGGCGATGATGTGGGATAGCCCACGAACCTAAATGAGCATCTGAAATAAAGTAGATATTCTTCATTACCTAAATAAAACCAAGTTCCAACTTTGCTTCCTCACTCATCATATCTTTGTCCCACTCTGGCTCAAATACCAACGTAACATCCACTTTCTTCAAGTCCTGAATGGTTTCCAATTTCTGACGCACATCCTCCATGATAAAGTCAGCTGCAGGACAATTGGGAGCCGTCAAAGTCATGTCAACAGCCAACTCCGTCGCATCATCGTTCAACTCGATACGATATATCAGTCCCAAGTCATATATGTTTACAGGAATCTCAGGATCATAGACAGTTCGTAAAACCTCTATGATCCGCTCTTCTGTCTTCTGGCGCAATTCGACATCCATCATTTCTTGTTCTTTACTGCAATCTGCCTTGTTCCTCATAACTATAATAATCCCCATCAGCCAAAATCACATGATCCAGCAAATGAATATTCATCATACTGCATGCCTGATATATGTCGTGTGTCAATTTGTCATCCTGTGTACTTGGATTAGGACTTCCACTGGGATGATTATGACATAATGCCACCACAGGTGCATCTGACAAGATAGCTTTTTTCATTGCCAAGCGAATGTCTACCGCAGTCCCTGTGATGCCACCCTTACTTAGCAGGGTTTCACCAATGACTGTTAAGTTCTGACGCAAGAGCAAAAGATGGCATTCTTCAATCGAGAGATCCTGCATCAAAGGCAAGAAGAAATCATAAATATCTCGAGACGATGAGATGCGTTTTTTCTCATGAACAGATTCTGAGAGACGACGCTGAGCCAACTGACAGGCGGCTAACACAGTAATCGCCTTAGCCTCACCCATACCCTTGTATTTCATCAAGTCTTTCAAAGTAGCTCGTCCAAGCAATTTCAGGCTATCATTATAATCACGAAGAATCTGACGCATCAAATCCACAGCAGAGATACCTGGAATACCGCTTCCTATCAGGATTGCCATCAATTCTGCATTCGAGAGTGATTCTGCGCCTTTCGCTATCATCTTCTCTCGTGGTCTATCATCCAATGCCCAGTCTTTAATCGTCTTCATTGGTAAAAGTTCTCCTTAAAAGCTTGCAGTTCCTCATTTCTGCCACATACGCAACGCAACCACCATGCACGCAGGAATCCAGTCCCATAACCCAACAATTGAGTATAACTGGAAATTATGCTTAACAAGCCTATCTTAAAACTTCTGTTGCGGATAGTACTTTCAACACATATAATCAAAGCGATGATCAAGAGAGGCAACAAAGCAAGCGCCAACAAAGATATGCCCAAAACTATTACTGCCATAACTCCTGTAACACATGAACCTTGCTGTGAACGCATTAAACCTACCACACCAAAGATTAGAAGTATCAGTCCCAACAAAGCTATAAGCAACAAGAGTCCAACTCCCAGAGTGAACAAGGCAGGTAGAAGATGTACCAATTTCAAACTCTCAGGGTATTTCTTATAGAGGTTAATACGTGCGATGCCACTATTATGCACCTGTTTGAAGAACTTCTTCATATCCGTACGGCGCTTATGCCATACCCATGCCTCAGGAAAGAGACGACAACGTGCCCCACTCTTGAAAATACGAATACTCAAATCAATATCCTCACCAAAACGCATCTTGCTGAATCCTCCCAGCTGACGATATAAATCAGCACGGATACCCATATTGAAGGAACGGGGATAGAATTTATCCAATTTCTTTTTTCCTCCTCTGATTCCTCCTGTTGTAAAGAAACTCGTCATGCTGTAGTTGATGGCCTTCTGGACAGGAGTAAAAGACTCATGAGCTTTGTCTGGACCGCCAAAAGCCTCACAAGGATTCTTCGTCAATTCATTCTCCACTGCTTGCAGATATCCTGAGGGCAGGACACAATCACTGTCCAGAATAATCAAATACTCACCCTGACTACGTTCAGCACCATAGTTTCTTGTTTGCCCTGGACCAGAATTTGATTTCGTGAAATATTTGACATTGAGACGATTCCCATATCGATTGACTACTTCTTGGCAAGGAATCGAAGAACCATCTTCCACAACGATTACCTCAAAGTCGTGAAAAGTCTGAATTGCGAGACTCCCTAACAACTCCTCAACCTCATCTGGACGATTATAAACAGGTATAATCAGTGAATATTTCATGCCCCTTCTTGAGATAGAAACCAAACAATGATTTATTCTTCGTCTTTCAACAACATAACCTGACTTGGCAATACAGAGGCTGTAATCACAGCTATAACACCAGGTACACTAATGATGAAACGTTTTTCTCGAGTACCCTTCACTCGCTGGAATGTTCCTATCATCCCTGCACAAGGACCAGAAAGTACGCGAACCCGCTGACCAGGATTCAGTTTCAGGGTAGAAGGATCCATAAAAAGTAATCTCTCATCTTCATTACCACACACACCAATGAAATCCTGCATTTGCTTTTCTGGCACAATGGTTGGGTGAGAGCTGTCACCCTCACGCGTCATCATATACTGCAAATATGGCACATCCTTCTTGAAATTCTGGATAAGTTCTTTAGTTGTATGTACAAATACAAGACTGCTAATGGCTGGTACTTTTGTCACTTTAACCCGCCCAAAACACTTTTTCTTGACTATCCTCATGGGGATAAAAGTCTCCATCTGAGCCTCATGCAGCATTTCCTGCACTTTCAACTCGCGACGATAGGTTACACGCATCGCAAACCATTGAACCTCAGAAACCAAACCTTCCATTTTGTCGGATAGAGGAGACTCGAACTCCCGACCCCTACGTCCCGAACGTAGTACGCTACCAACTGCGCTACTATCCGAATGATGCAATAAGCGAATGCAAATATACAAACTTTTCATTGGATTTCGACTGAATGAAGAAAGAATTTTATTTTTTGTCAGTAAAATGTTGCGTGAATTAATTTTTATCTTTACCTTTGCACCCGCAAAAACGATGGTGTCATAGCTCAGTTGGTAGAGCAAAGGACTGAAAATCCTTGTGTCCCCGGTTCGATTCCTGGTGACACCACCCTTTAAACATTGGATCGCATCCAATGTTTTTTTGTTTTTATTCATATTTTATTCACAAATATGTTACTAATATGCACAAATTGTTGTATCTTTGCACTGGAAAATGAAAATTTATGCAGGATAAACAAAACAAGAAAACGCGACTTCAAGTAATCCGTATGGTTGTAAGCTCTCAGCATATTGAGAGTCAAGAAGAATTGTTGGTAGAACTGGATAAGGCTGGATTTCCCTGTGGCCAAGCCACTCTCAGTCGCGACCTGAAGCAATTACGTATAAGTAAGGTACGCGGGCGTAATGGACATTCTGTGTATGCATTACCTCGTGAAGGGCAATTCGAGCCCGTTCCCACCCAGAATGAAATCAACAATACCAAGTGGCGCATTCGGGCTTCTCACAATCTATTGGTTATTCATACTCCGCCTGGGCATGCAGGAATGGTTGCCTATGATATAGACTCTACTGAAAATCCCATGATTTTAGGATCTGTTGCAGGAGACGACACCGTATTGATTGTTTTGACAGAAAATGCTGACCGTGAAGAAGTCATATATCAAATGCAACGGCTCATCCCCCAACTGAGATAATTTATTTTCATACAAGAAATGGATAGTAAAACAGACATAAAAGTAATGGTGGCAGACGAATGCCACGAGAAATACGTTGACATCATCCTGAAGACAATAGAAGAAGCAGCACAGGTTCGTGGCACAGGTATCGCTAAGCGAACCCATGATTATTTGACTGCCAAGATGCGCGAAGCCAAAGCTGTGATTGCCCTTGATGGTGAGACTTTCGCAGGGTTCAGTTATATCGAGACGTGGGGAAATAAGGAATATGTAACAACGTCTGGTCTAATCGTTCATCCCAATTATCGTGGGTTAGGGTTAGCAAAACGTATCAAGGACATGACATTTAGCCTGGCACGCACACGATGGCCTCATGCCAAGATATTCTCTCTGACAAGTGGGGCTGCCGTTATGGCCATGAATACCCAGTTAGGATACAAGCCTGTGACCTTTGCTGATTTGACTGACGATGAAGCTTTCTGGCGAGGATGTGAGGGTTGTATCAATGTGGACGTCCTCCATCGCACAGAACGCAAATACTGCATCTGCACAGGCATGCTCTATGACCCAGAGGAATATCTTCCTGCCAAAATACCTAATGAAGTATTGGAGAGAATAAAGAGGATAGAAAAAGCAGAGAAAAAAGAAATTAACGGATAATACATTATATATAATATGGAAAAGAAAAAGGTTGTTGTTGCTTATAGTGGCGGTTTGGACACCAGCTATACTGTGATGTATTTGGCCAACGAAGGCTATGAAGTACATGCAGCATGTGCCAATACTGGTGGTTTCAGTGCAGAGCAATTGAAAACGAACGAAGAGAATGCTTACAAGTTAGGTGCTACAAAATACGTCACTCTTGATGTGACCCAAGAGTATTACCAGAAGAGCCTCCGCTATATGGTCTATGGCAATGTGCTTCGCAACAATTGCTATCCTATCTCAGTTTCTTCAGAGCGTATTTTCCAAGCTTTGGCCATCGCTCGTTATGCAAAAGAGATAGGAGCAAGCGCCATTGCTCATGGCAGCACAGGAGCTGGAAATGATCAGATTCGTTTCGACATGACTTTCCTCGTCATGACTCCTGGAATAGAGATTATCACCCTGACTCGCGACAAGAACCTTTCACGTCAAGAAGAGGTTGACTACCTCAACAAGCATGGGTTCCATGCCGACTTCACCAAACTGAAATATAGTTATAATGTGGGTATTTGGGGAACCAGCATCTGTGGTGGAGAGATTCTTAACAGCAGAGAAGGACTTCCTGAGAGTGCATACCTTAAGCATCTGACAAGACAAGAACCTGAGATGTTGAAACTTGGATTCGAGAAGGGTGAGTTGGTAAGCGTCAATGGAACTAAATACGAGAACAAGATTGAGGCCATCCAAGCCGTAGAGGAGATTGGTGCTGCATTTGCCATTGGACGTGATTGCCACGTGGGAGACACCATCATTGGCATTAAGGGGCGTGTTGGCTTCGAGGCAGCAGCTCCCATGCTGATTATTGGCGCACATCGATTCCTTGAAAAGTACACGCTCTCTAAGTGGCAACAATACTGGAAAGATCAGGTTGCCAACTGGTATGGAATGTTCCTTCACGAAAGTCAATATCTCGAGCCTGTCATGCCTGATATCGAGGCTATGCTTGAAAGTAGCCAACGTCACGTGAATGGTGAAGTGACATTGGAACTGCGTCCATATTGTTTCCAGACGGTTGGATGCGACACAGCCGATGATTTGGTAAAGAACAAACTGGGTGAGTATGGTGAAGGTGCCAAGGGTTGGACCAGCGATGAGGCGAAGGGATTCATCAAGGTTACCTCAACACCACTGCGTGCATATTATTTGGCTCATCCTGACGAGGAAAGATAAAAAAGCATGGTAAAGGTTGGCATATTAGGTGCTGCTGGATATACTGGTGGTGAACTGATCAGGGTATTACTCAATCACCCTTCTGCAGAGATTGTTTTTGCTAACAGCGAAAGCAATGCAGGAAATCTTGTGAGCAATGTCCATGAATCTTTGGTTGGTGAGACAGACCTTTGCTTCACCAGCGAAATGCCTTGGGATCAGGTAGATGTTGTCTTTTTCTGCTTTGGTCATGGCAAGAGTGAAGCATTCCTTCAAGAGCATGAGATTCCTTCTCGTGTGAAGATCATTGATTTGGCACAAGATTTTCGTATTGCTGGCAATCACGACTACATTTATGGACTTCCTGAAATACATCGTGAGCAAATCCGCACAGCCATGCATGTAGCCAATCCTGGTTGCTTTGCCACTTGTATCCAATTGGGGCTTCTGCCTCTTGCCAAGGCAGGACTTTTGACACATGATGTCAGCGTTAATGCCATCACAGGTAGTACAGGTGCGGGGCAGAAACCTGGAGCGACAACACATTTCAGCTGGCGAAACAACAATTTCAGTGTTTACAAGCTCTTCACTCATCAGCATCTGCATGAAATATGCCAGGCACTCAATGAGATACGTCCCACATCTGCTCCTCATATCATAGATACCCTCGACGAGGGATTCTCTGCACAAGGCGTCACGATAGATTTCATTCCTTATCGTGGCGATTTCACACGAGGAATCTTTTGTACTGAGGTGATTACTCTTGATCAGGAAATTGCTGCTGAAGAGATTGCCTCTCTTTATCGCGAGTTCTATCAGGATGCAGCCTTCACTTACTATAGTGAGAAAGACATCAATATGAAGCAGGTGGTAAACAGCAACAAGGCACTTCTTCACACAGAGCTTTTTGGTCGCAAGTTGGTTGTCACATCTACTATCGACAATCTTCTCAAGGGAGCTGTGGGCCAAGCAATTCAAAACATGAATCTGATGTTCAATCTACCTGAACAAGCAGGACTTGCTCTCAAAACTTCAGCATTTTAGGAAACAGAATAATATATGGAACTTTTCAATGTTTATCCCCTCTTCCCAATCAGCATCGTCAAGGGAAAAGAATGTTACGTGTGGGATGAAGAGGGAACTGAATATCTCGACCTCTATGGCGGTCATGCTGTAATCAGCATTGGACATTGCCATCCACATTATATAGAGATGATGACAAACCAGTTGCAGAGACTGGGATTCTACAGCAATAGTGTTGTCAACAAACTGCAGATTGAGTTGGCTCATCGATTGGGCAAGGCAAGTGGTTACGATGACTACAGCCTTTTCTTGATTAACTCAGGTGCTGAGGCAAACGAGAACGCGATGAAACTGGCCAGCTTCCATACAGGACGAAAACGTGTCCTCTCTCTCGAGAAAGCATTTCATGGCAGAACCAGTCTGGCTGTCGAAGTCACCAACAACCCTAAAATCATTGCCCCCATCAATGACAATGGACATGCCACCTATCTTCCTCTCAATGATCTTCCTGCCTGGGAAGCCGAACTGCGTAAAGGGGATGTGGCATGCTGCATCATAGAATGCATTCAGGGTGTTGGCGGTATCCGCGAAGTCACTGCTGGTTTCATGCAGGGCATACGCAGGTTATGCGATGAGACAGGTACCATCCTTGTTTGCGATGAGATACAATGTGGCTATGGACGCTCTGGGCGCTTCTTCGCACACCAACTTTATGGCATACAACCTGATCTGATTACTGTAGCCAAGGGCATTGGGAACGGTTTCCCTATGGGTGCTGTTCTCATCCATCCCAAGTTTGAGGCTGTCTTTGGCCGTTTGGGTACCACATTTGGAGGCAATCATTTGGCTTGTACCGCTGCATTGGCAGTGCTTGATGTCATGGAACAAGAACATTTGGTCGAGAATGCTGCTTCCGTTGGCAAATACCTCATCGACACTCTTCGTGAGATGAAACTACCCCACGTAGTCGAAGTTCGTGGTGAAGGACTCATGATAGGTATCGAACTGGACCAACCCTACAAGGAGATTCGCGAGCGATTACTCTTTGAGGAACACTGCTTCACAGGATGCAGTGGCACCAATGTGCTGCGCCTGCTTCCTCCTCTTTGTCTTAGCAAGCAGCAAGCAGCAGATTTCATTGACAAGTTCAAAAGATGTTTAAATTCATAATCCGCAGAATTGATTATGGCAGAAGATATTAGGCACCTGGCACAGCGGCTCAAAGGATTGCGCGAGGTTCTGGAGATTCCCATCGAGCAAATGGCTCAGGTTTGCGAGACCAGCATTGAGCACTATCTCAAGATGGAAAGTGGCGAGGCTGACCCTGGAGTGTATCGTTTGAGCAGGGTGGCCAAGAAATTCGGCATCTCCTTAGATGTTCTGCTCTTTGGTGAGGAACCACGCATGGTAGGCTACTTCGTGACACGTAAGGGACAGAGCACGCAAGTGGAGACTCGCAATGATTACAAATACGAGGGACTCGCCAGTGGATTCAAGGATCGAAAGGTGGAACCTTTCTTCACCACAATCGATCCTCTCCCTGAAGGAAAGAATCGCAGCAAGAACCGCCACAATGGACAGGAATGGGATTATGTCCTCAATGGCGTATTGGAAATCACTTTAGGAGACAAGATCATCGTGTTGAATCCAGGAGACTGCATCTATTTCGATGCCAACAACCCCCATTGCATGAGAGCATTGAACAATGCGAAGGTGGAATTTCTCACTGTAATCATATAGGCCCATGAGTAATCCTATTTTAAGACGATTCCTTAAACAGACAGAATTTGTTTCTGAAGAGGATTACAACCAGAATCTTGAGTTCACCATCCCAAGCAATTTCAATTTCGCATACGATGTGTTGGACGAGTGGGCACGAATCAAACCTGACAAGCTCGCCTTGCTTTGGACCAATGAAAAAGGCGAGGAACACCGTCTCACTTTTCTTGATCTGAAGAATCAAAGCGACCAGGCAGCATCCTACCTGCTCTCATTGGGCATCGAACGTGGCGACATGGTGATGCTGATACTGAAACGCCGTCTCGAGTGGTGGATCACTCTTCTGGCACTCCACAAGATTGGTGCCATTGCCATTCCTGCCACTCACATGCTTACCAAACACGACATAGTTTATCGCAACAATGCAGCTTCCGTCAAAGCCATCATTTGCGTAGGCGAGAAATACGTTCTGGGAGAGGTAGAGAAATCCATTCCTGACAGCCCTACAGTGGACACACTGGTTTCCATTGGTCCTCTGGTTCCCAAAGGGTTCCACGATTGGCATGCAGAAATAGGCAACGCTCCTGAGTTCACAAGACCCAGGTTCGTGAACACCAACGAGGACACCATGATCATGTACTTTACCTCTGGCACGACAGGGGAACCCAAAATGGTGGCTCATGACTTCCTCTATGCCCTTGGCCATCTCAGCACAGGTGTCTTCTGGCATAACCTCTGCGAGGAGAGCATCCATCTGACAGTAGCTGATACTGGTTGGGGCAAGGCCGTTTGGGGTAAGTTCTATGGTCAATGGTTTGCAGGTGCATGCGTCTTCGTTCATGACCACGAGAAGTTCATGGCAGATAAGCTTCTGCAGCAAATCGAGAAATACCACATCACCTCACTCTGTGCCCCACCAACGGTTTTTCGTTTCCTCATACGCGAGGATTTCTCCAAATACGATCTCTCATCACTCAAGTACTGCACCACAGCAGGCGAGGCACTCAACGCAGCCGTTTACCAGCGTTTCTACGAACTTACTGGCATTCGTCTGATGGAAGGCTTTGGTCAAACGGAAACCACCCTGACGCTGGGGACCATGCCCTGGATGACCCCCAAGCCTGGCAGCATGGGCAAGCCCAATGGACAATACCAGATTGATCTTCTTCGCCCTGACCTTACCCCTTGCGAGGACGGAGAAAAGGGGGAGATTGTCGTGCGTATCCCTGATGGCAACAAGCCCATTGGACTCTTCAAGGAATACTATCGTGATCAGCGGCTTACCCTCGAGGCTATCCACGATGGATACTACTTTACAGGCGATATGGCATGGCGCGACCAGGACGGTTACTACTGGTTCGAGGGGCGGGCCGATGATGTCATCAAGAGTTCAGGCTACCGCATTGGGCCCTTTGAGGTGGAGAATGCCCTGATGACCCACGATGCCGTGATGGAATGCGCCATAACGGGTGTGCCTGACGAGACTCGAGGCATGGTGGTCAAGGCTACCGTCGTGTTGGCTCAGGAATGGAAAGACAGGGCGGACGCAGACCTCGTTCTCGAACTTCAGAACCACGTCAAGAAAGTCACTGCCCCCTACAAGTATCCTCGCATTGTGGAATTTGTTGACGAGCTTCCCAAGACCATTAGTGGAAAAATCAAGCGAGTGGAGATTCGCGAAAAGGATTTCAATAAAAAATAAACAACATTGACATGAAAACTTTCCTCAACGTACAAGACCTTGGAGACCTTCAGCAGGCATTGGCTGAGGCTCAGGAAATCAAGCATAATCGTTTCAAGTTTGTAGAAATGGGACGCAACAAGACGGCCCTCCTCGTTTTCTTCAACAACAGCCTTCGCACACGCCTTTCCACCCAAAAGGCTGCACTCAATCTGGGCATGAACGTCATTGTGCTCGATGTAAATGCAGGGGCATGGAAACTAGAGACGGAACGTGGCGTTGTCATGGATGGAGACAAGAGCGAGCACCTGCTTGAGGCAATCCCTGTGATGGGCAGCTATTGCGATGTCATTGGCATTCGCTCTTTCGCAGGACTCAGCGATCGTGAGTACGACTATGCGGAAACAGTCTTCCAGCAGTTCGTGAAATACAGTGGCCGCCCCGTTTTTGCTATGGAGACAGCCACAGTACACCCTCTCCAGGCATTTGCTGACCTCATCACCATCGCTGAGACGCCTGTCGAGGGAAAGAAACGTCCCAAGGTGGTTCTCACGTGGGCTCCCCATCCTCGTGCGCTGCCACAGGCTGTCCCCAATTCTTTCGCGCAATGGATGAATGCTGCTGATGTGGACTTGGTCGTCACCCATCCTGAGGGTTACGAACTGGATCCTGCCTTCTTGGGTAACGCACCTGTCGAGTACGACCAGATGAAGGCTTTCCAGGATGCGGATTTCATTTATGCCAAGAACTGGAGTTGCCCAGGCATCACCCGTCCCTCTGAATACGGCAAGGTGTTGGGCGATTACCACGATTATCTCGACTGGACAGTCAGCAGTCGTCAGATGGCAGTCACCAACCAGGGTCACTTCATGCACTGTCTGCCCGTTCGACGCAACATGATTGTCACGGATGACGTCATCGAGTCCCCCACCAGTCTTGTCATTCCTGAGGCTGCCAATCGCGAGATCAGCGCCACCGTCGTCCTCAAGCGCATCCTGCAAAGTCTCGCATAGGTCATTCCACCAGCCTTCTGCTCTTTTCTCGTCTTTTTTTTGGTCAGTCAAAAAAAACTGCGTACCTTTGCTCTCGTTATCAGGGGTGCGTCATCGTTTGGTGGCGCTGAGATCAAACCCTAATATCTGAACTGGGTAGTGCCAGCGTAGAGAGTATGAACAAAAATTCTTTTTTCGACATGAACAGGTTATGTGTTGGGATGACGCTCATCAGCAGTGTTCTCCTGGGTTCCCCCGTTCAGGCTGCAGAGCCTGATTCCACCAGGATAAGCGAGCTCAACGAGGTTGTGGTGAAAGCTGTCAAGGCTCCTCAGAATGCGCCCTTTGCTGTAAGCAAGATAGGCTATCAGGAAATCGAGCAATTCAGTCACACTGGTCAGGAACTTCCCCTTCTCTTCTCTCGTACGCCAGGCGTCATTGCCTGGAGCGAGAACGGACTGGGAACGGGCACCACCTACATGCGTATCCGTGGGGCAGGCGACAGCCGTATCAACGTCACGCTGGATGGTGTCTCGCTCAATTCTCCTGAGGACCAATGCGTTTTCTGGGCCAACACCAACTCCTATGCCACGCTGCTGAGCAACGTCCAGATCACGCGAGGTGTGGGAACCAGCACCAATGGGGATGGCGCTTTTGGAGGATCGATCGCGCTCACCACCAAGGCTTCCTCCTATCTTCCTACCCTCGAAGTCAACACTTCGTATGGCTCCTACAACACATACAACGTGGGTGCCAACTTCTCGACAGGCATGTCAGGCATCCGCCTCTCTCATGGCTTCCTCGCCATCGATGGAGCTTACCACCACACAGGTACAGAGGGCTACATTCATGGGACAGCAGGCAACAGCGGTAGTTATTATGGAGGCATCACATGGATGAATCCCAACGGAACCGTCAAGGTCAGCTACAAGAACATTGGCAATTACGAGAAGACAGGCCAAGCATGGAATGGCATCGACACAGGCGAGCTGCTCGATTGGAACTATGGAGGCATGGGTACTGGAATCTTCAACTATCAGGACATGTACAAGGTGGGATTGGGACGTTTCAACACGCTCTACGAACACCTCAACGACTCCTATGACCCTACGGCTGGCACCTCGCGCTACCAGATGGCAGAAGGCTATCTCTGGCCTCGCACTACCGACAACTTCTGGCAAAACCACAATCTCCTCTCCCTGGCATACCAGATCGATGAGCATTGGACCACCAGCGGAACGCTTCACTACACGCGTGGGCATGGGTACTACGAGGAATTCCGCTACGACAACAAGCTCTCCAAATTTGGTCTCTCGAATTATCAGCTCTCTGATGGCTCCACGCTTAAGCGTACGGACTTCGTGCGCCAGAAAGGTCTTACCCAGGACACCTACGGCATGCTGTGGAATGCCAATTACCAGAATCGCCATTGGGACGTTATCGCAGGGGCTTCTTTCCAGAACTTCCAGGCTACCCATTATGGTTACCTCACCTACGTGGCAAACCCTGAGCTTCGTCAGGCCATTCTTGCCAACGGACACTATCAGTACTACGACAGCAGCGCCGACAAGAGTGACATCAGCACCTTCCTCAAGGGAACCTGCCACATCACGCCCTCCTGGGATGCCTTTGGCGACATCCAGTTCCGTCACGTGGGATTCTCCACCCTGGGCATCAACGACAAGTTCTATGCCCTCGACGACGGCAGCTACACCAACCAGCGGCTCGACATTGATAAGAAATACAACTTCGTCAATCCCAAGGCAGGTATCAGCTTCCACCAGGAGGGACACAACGCCTATGCCTCCTATGCCCTCAGCCATCGCGAACCTGAGCGCAACAACTTCACTGACAATGGCGCCTACCCTGCCCCACGGGCCGAGATTCTCAACGACATCGAACTGGGCTACAGCTTCACTCGTCCCGTATGGAATGCAGGAGCCAACCTCTACGCCATGCTCTACCACAACCAGTTTGTCCAGACAGGTCAAGTCAGCGATATCGGCGAGTCCCTCACCACCAACATCCGCCGCAGCTACCGCCTGGGCATCGAACTCACGGCAGGTGTCACAGTCACTCCCTGGCTCTCCCTCCAAGCCAATGCAGCCCTCAGCCAGAACCGCATTCAGGACTTCGACGAATATGTCGAGGATTGGGACTGGACCAATGGACAGGCCTTTGCCGTCAACCATTACGACCACTCCACCCTCGCCTTCTCCCCCTCCGCCATCGTCAACGGCTTTGCCGACTTCCACTATCATGGGTTCCAAGCCACGTGGAACACAGGCTTCGTGTCCAAGCAATACCTCGACAATACAGCTGCTGACCAACGCTCCCTGCCCCGCTATAGCCGCACAGATGTCACCCTCAGTTACGACCTCTCCTGTGGTCATCGAGGCCTCAAGAAGACCATCTTCAGCCTCCAGTTAGGCAACATCTTCAACCAGCATTATGCCAGCAGCGGATGGGTCTATAGTGCCCTCTATGCCAGCGGAGGCAATCCAGAAGGCAACCGTTTCACCCAGATAGGCTACATCCCCATGTCCGGCCTCACCCTCCTCGCCTCCCTCACCTTCAAGTTCTAATCTCGTTTAGCGGGTAAGGGTTAGCAAGTAGCGAAAGCCCAATCCCCTAACCCATAACCCATAACCCCTAACCCCTTCAACTCATGCTCGATTTCCTTGGCACCACCTTAGGCATCCTCTACCTCATCCTCGAGATTCGCGAGAACCCCTGGATGTGGGTCGTAGGCTCCATCATGCCCCTCATCTACGTCTTCGTCCTCTTCGACAAAGGTCTTTATGCCGATTGCGGCATGGAGGTTTACTACTTCCTCGCAGGCATTTATGGCCTCGTCTATTGGCTTCGTCATCGTCAGGGGAAGGGAGCCAACCAGCGCCAGCTCCCCATCATCTCCACCCCCTCCAAGCTCTATCTCCCCCTTCTCCTCCTCACCCTCCTCCTGTGGGGAGCCCTCTCCACCTTCCTCCTGCGGTTCACCGACAGCAACGTCCCCCTTCTCGACGGTCTCACCACCGCCCTCTCCATCATAGGCCTCTGGATGCTCTCGCGCAAGTACATCCAGCAATGGTGGGTCTGGTTCGTCGTCGATGCCATCTCCGTTGGGCTCTACCTCTATAAGGGCATCTATGGCCGCGCCCTCCTCTACAGCATCTACACCCTCATGGTCTGGTTTGGATACCGCCAGTGGCGGCGACGCATGGAAGGCAGCGGACAGGGATAAAGAAATCAGCAGCCTCCTCACGGAGACTGCTGATCAGCATCAAACATTAAACTATTAAAATCACAGGTCTCACGACCTACCCTTTTACCATATGAGATAAATTAAAAGGGGAAGAAAAAAAACACCTAACAATCTTACGTTTAAAAAGAAACTAATCTTAATTTATGGTTTAACTCTTCTTAGCTTTTTCAGCGGCCTCAGCAGCCTTCTTGGTAGCCTTCTCAGCCTTATCCTTAGCCTTCTCAGCGGCCTCAGCAGCCTTCTGGCTAGCCTTCTCAGTCTTGATAGCCTCGTCAATGATCTTCTTCTTGTTCTTCACCTCAGCCAACTCAGCCTTCTTAGCCACCATTTGGCCAGACAGGGCAGAATCCTCAGGGTGCAGTTTCTGCTTAGCCTTGATCGTCTTTATCTCCTGCTCCAGGATTTTTATCTCCTGCTTATACTGATCACTCTTAGCCTTGTTGTCACTCAGACTGTCGGCATTCACCAGCAGAGGTGCGCAGAGCATCAATGCTGCTAACAAATACTTAATCTTTTTCATATTCAGTCAGTTTAATTTGTTCGTTTTTACTCAATTTTCACATTATCGACATGCAAAAATAAATCATTTTCTCCATTCAACCAAATTTTTGACATTTTTTTTGATTCTTAGAAAGAAACAAACACTTATTTGGAGCGGACGAGACGTAATCTATAAGTGGACTTAGCCCCTGCATTTGATACCGTCGTATTGTCAGCAAAGGAGAATGTTTTCAATCCATCATCACACAAATATCGCACCTTCTCGCCCTTCTCGTCAATATCACTCAAAGGAGTTCCACCCAAAGCCTGCAATGACTCATTCAAACTGGCGAGATTACTTCCACCATATAGGTTCTTCAATTCTTTTGCCTCCTCAGCAGTTGGCATTCTCCAACCCGTCATACCACCTTCGTTGTACTCGGCTGCTATCTCTTTCGCCTGCCTGGGATTTCCTTCATTATTGGCAGAAACAATATCCGTCCATTCCATCAGAGACAAATACAGATTCTCAGTAACAACCAAGTGATCACAGTTTATCTCCTGGGTTCCTTCTACATTAGGTCCGAATTCAAACTCCACAATTTCCTCTTCACCCCAGTCCTCCAGATAGATCAGTCCTGTCACATCGAATGCATCATCGCCTCCTTGATAATTACCAACAAAATTATAAGGAATGTTCCGTTCCAAAGGCTTTCCATATACATAACTATATGATTTCTGCTCTTTGTCACTCGTTATGGTTAAAGTGAACGTTGTGGTAGAACCTGTTGAGGGATAAACCATCACCTCACTGGTAGTCCACATGTCACCCACTTTCTCCAGTTCAAAGGATTTCGCCCCTAAGCCAGAAAGTTCGCCATTCAGTTCCAACGTGGTATAGAGCGGACTTACCGTCACGCCTACGCCCTTTACCTCGTCTGGCAAACCTGACAGACGCATGCTAATACTGGCATTTTGCTGAACCATCGTGATGATCACACTCAATGCTTTTGTGGCTACCGTCACATCAGCATACCCCAAAGCAGTCGTGTTTCTCGCAACGATCCTGTAAGATCCTGGACTCAATTTCAGATTCAATGTCTGGTCGCCATCGTTCAGAGTCTGTTCTGCCACTTTCTTTCCAGAGGCATCCAAAGCATAGATACTGATGGGAAAATCATCTTTCGAAAAAGACATGGCAGCACGTGTTGTCACCTTCACATTCTGCTTCTCCATCTCGCTCGACAAGTCCACATTCTCGCAACTTGTCAACATCCACGATAGGAACAATAAAAGAGCACTAAAGAAAATGCAAATCTTTTTCATAACATCGCTTTTATATATTTTAAAAAAAAATGATTGCTATCTCTGGTAAGGACCAGAATAAAAATCCTCTCGTGTCCACGCGTCAGGACGTGCCATTCTGCTACGCCACTTTCAGCAAGTCGAGTATGGAATACACACGCGTCAGGTTCTCGAAGGTGAAGAATTGGTCATCCAGCACCATCCATTTCTGACGTTCCCTCACAGGCAGATGCTGGATGTCAGGGAAAAACGAGACGGGAACAATCACTTCGCGACCATCCGTCAAACGCACCAGCATCTTGCCTCGATGCGACGTGAAATCCAGGTCCCTGATGCCTATTGTTACTCCTTTAATCTTGCACATATCCTTGTCCTCCTGTTTCTATTTCTCAAGATTGATCATAAATGTCTTTTCGCCGTTGAAAGCCTTTGTGCTCTGCTCGTCGATGAACTCCCAGTGGCGGTTGATGGCAGCTATAAGCATTTCATTGTCCTTTGCAGACAATTCCGATTCAGCAATTTCCACACATTGCTCGCCATTCTTCTCTATCCAGATCTTTGCGAGCGAATGCTGATGGCGCATACCTTTACGGAACACATGAACATGCCGCCTGTTGTCATTCACGTCGAGTGAAATCGCAACCAGAATAAACATCTTCAGAAATGCCAACTGTCCCATATATCTTATCTTCTGCCCGCAAAACTACAAATTATTGTTCAAACGTACAAATTTCAAACGAAAAATCAGCTGTTAAACTTCATATTGCCCATCTTCGCTGATGCTTTCAGGAGAGTCTAACAGTTCTATCTTGCTTCTCGCCATTGTTCCGTTTCTCTCTTTTGCTCTGCAAAGTTACGGAAAAAAACGAGTACAAAATGAAACACTTTTGACAGTGTTTCTTTATTAATTCGTGACAGTTTTGCCTGTCGTTTTGTTTTCTGCTGCAAAGGTAAGGCGGTTATT
>CAMKMK010000020.1 GCA_946413885.1 uncultured Prevotellaceae bacterium | reverse complement strand
TTTACTCTACAGGAAGGATATAATCCGATTTGACAAACGAGAAATAACGTTCCTTGAGATGATTTGAAGGATCAGACTCTTTCGCATAAAAGACAGACACGACGTAACTGAATTCCAGATTCTTCAACGTCTCTTTTTTATCCACCACTTCCTGATTGAACGTATTCTCCAGAATCTCCATATTCGTGACCGCTGTACTGTAGCGGCGGAAAGCATCAGCCTCGCTGATTCGTGTCTGATAGCAGTTGCTCAAGGCGACATTAATCTTGTCCACCCATTGAGCCACAAAACGCTCCACCTCAGGATTCGAGTTCGTGCCGCTGTATTCCAAATTCGAAATGCTGTGAGCACAGTAATAGTAATCTGCATTATCGTCGTCGCTATTGCAGCACACAAAGGCCAAAGGGAGGAGCATCAAAAATGAACAATACAAAAATCTTTTCATCATCATCGAATGTTGTTTGATAACTGAAATTCGTTTCTTAAGATTAAACAATCAACAAATAAAGCAGACTCTCAGAAAGTGGCAGCCCACAAGGTGCCTCCTGACACGTTGCCTGGAGCAACAGTAAGCGTGTAAGGCCGCTCAATTAAGTCCACGCTCTCACCCTGTAAGTCGCAAAGTCCGAACCAGGGTTCAGCGCAGATATATGGGCAAAGAAGATTCTGCTGCTGCCAGAAAAGCCATACAGGAGCATCAGATGAGATGCGGGCCAACACGTTACGGTTCAGGTCAAGGATATTGACTCCATGTATCTGATTGTGGTCAAAGATGAGTGCCTCGTTGGAAAACGTCGCCTCAGAGATGGGAATCAGTCCATCCCACGTAGAAGGAACTGGATAGCGGGGACGGCTCCAGCAACCTTGCTCGCCAGCACGTACCACCGTCAGGCATTCAGCGTTTATCTCAGACTTATCCTTTGGTTGAATGTAACCCACAACCTCAGCACCTTCCATGTAATCAGGCAATGCGATGGCTGGATGACCGCCTATCTGGTAAGGCATCAACCTATCCTGTTCATGATTCGCTACAGAATAGAGACACTCTAACTGCAATCCACAAAGTTGGTATGCAATCTGAAGCTCGAAGTGGAAAGGATATTGTTTCCTCGTCTGCTCTGTATCCTGGAAGACAAAGGAAATGGAATCAGGTGTAGGCTGATCCAACAACTCCCATTCCTGATCCTTTACAAAACCATGCTTTGGCATCTGGTAGCCGGAACCCTGATAGGAGTACTCTCCGTTCCACAAACCTCCGCATGCAGGGAACAAAATGGGCGACCTTCCGTCCCAAAAGCGAGGGTCACCCTGCCACCAAAGTTCCTTACCATCACTTTTTCTTACCACACTCTGCACCTCAGCACCAAGACTTGAGATGACAACACGTAACTCTTCGTTCTCAATTGTATAATTCATATTCCATTGTGTTTTATTGTTTTCTACTTATGCGAATTCTTAGGCATATTCCGATAGCTCAAGCCATCGCATGGATTTCTCGTCCAACTCTTCGTTCACCTGAGGCAGTCTCTTGCTCATTCGTGTAATCTCTTCCACAGAAACACTTCCTCCGCTCAAAGCAGACTCTATGCTGGCTTTCTCTGCCTCCAAGGCTTCGATGTCTTTCTCTAAATGTTCAAACTCCTGCTTCTCTTTAAAAGTCAAACGCTTCTTCTCAGCAGAGCGGTTTCGACGTGTCTCATTACTGGTAGCCTCTGAAGATTTAATCTCTTGTTTGGCCTTCACATTTACATCTTCACGTTTCGACTCCAACTTTTCCCATTCGCGGAACTGGGTGTAATTGCCTGGAAAATCCTTCACATCACCCTCACCATTGAAGACCAGCAAGTGATCCACCACCTTATCCATAAAATAGCGGTCGTGGCTAACTACAATCACGCAGCCGTGGAAATCCTGAAGATACTGCTCCAAGATCTGCAAAGTGATGATATCCAAGTCATTGGTAGGCTCATCCAGCACCAAGAAATTTGGAGCCTGCATCAAGACAGTACACAGATACAGACGACGCTTCTCACCACCAGAAAGCTTATAGATATAATTCTGCTGCTGCAAGGGCGAGAACATAAAATGCTGGAGGAATTGCATAGCACTCAATCTACGACCTCCACCCAAATCGACGTACTCAGCAGTTTTACGCACCGCATCGATGACCTTCATCTCTTCGTTGAACTGCATTCCATCCTGACTGAAATAGCCAAAACGTACCGTCTCACCTATCACGAAACGTCCTGAATCAGGCTTCACCTCGCCCAAAAGCATTTTTACAAAAGTACTCTTGCCTGTGCCGTTGGCTCCAACGATGCCCATTTTCTCGTAACGTGAGAAATTGTAGTAGAAATCTTTCAGGATAACAGTCTCGTGAGTCTGACCATCGACCTCTTTGGTAGTGAAACGCTTCGAGACGTATTCCGCCTCAAAAATCTTGCTTCCGATGTAGGTAGACTTCATCTCGAGGCGAACTTGCTGCTCCTCTATATGACGCTTTGCAATCTTCTCAAGTTCGTAAAAAGCCTCCTCACGATAACGGGCCTTATGGCCTCGTGCCTGAGGCATACGACGCATCCAGTCGAGTTCCGTACGATAAAGATTATTAGCGCGGGCAACTTCACTTCGCGACACATCGATTCGTTCTTGTCGTTTCTCCAGATAATAGCTGTAATTGCCTCGATAGGTATAGAGCGTCTCGTCGTCAAGTTCCACGATGACGGAGCAAACTCGATCAAGAAAGTAACGATCGTGAGTGACCATCAGCAGCGTGACATTGGAACGTGAGAGATAACCCTCGAGCCACTCAATCATTTGGAGGTCGAGATGATTGGTCGGCTCATCAAGAATCAAGAAATCAGGCTCTGTGATAAGCACGTTGGCAAGAGCAACACGCTTCAGTTGCCCTCCTGAAAGTTGATTGAGAGGCTTATGGAAGTCGCTGATCTTCAGTTGCGAGAGAATTGTCTTGCTACGATTCTCATAATCCCAGGCTTTTTCATGCTCCATGCGATCGAGAATCTCCTGAAGGCCTGGATTACCAGGCATCGACATGCAACGTTCATACTCGCGAATGAGATTCGTCGTATCATTCCCGTGCCAGAAACAAGCCTCGATAACAGTAAGATCCATTGGATAAACAGGTGTCTGCTCGAGATATCCCATACGAATATCGTTGTGGAAAACAACCTCACCCTCATCAGGAAAATCTTTTCCTGCCAGAATATTCAGCAAGGTACTCTTGCCTGTTCCATTTTGGGCAATAAGCCCCACGTGTTGCCCCTGAGCGATACCAAAACTCAAATCGCGGAAGAGAACACGGTCCCCCACACTACGCGTCAGATTCTGAACTTGTAAACAAGAAGCCATCTAATTAAATAATGTATTGCAAAAGTAATGCTTTTTGATAAAAAAGGAATGATATTTCCATGAAAAAATTTGGTTGTTTGGAATATTTGCTGTAACTTTGCACATCGAAAAAGAAAGGCAGGAATTATCTACTGCCAATATCTCCAATCGAATTTTACTTTTTAACGATTAATATGAATCATACAAAAATCGAACTCGAACAAATGAGTTTGGATGAATTAAATGCTTTGGCAAAGAGTTTGAATGCCGTTTCATCCAAAGACAAAACAGAATTGATATATAACATCATCGATGCGGAATCGGTGCAAACCATACCTTCCGAAAAGCCCAAACGTAGCCGCAAAGCGAAAGCAGAAAAGACGGAATCCGAAAAGGAGAAAACAGCTGCCCCAAAGAAACGTAGCCGCAAAACGAATACAGAAAAGGCTGAAGAGGAAACAAAAGAACCAGAAAAGAAAGAAGACAATGCAGTCAATGAGACTCCTGCTGAAACTCCATCCGTCCCTGCTCCTGAAAAAAAACGTCGCAAGAGAATCAGTGAGGTAAAAGCAGAAGCTGCTGCCGCTTTGGCAAAAATCAGGGAAGAAGAAGATGAGAAGATGGCAGCACGCGCTAAGGCAACTTCTCAGCCTCAGGAACCTACTCCCCAACCAGAAACCTCACAAGAGCCCATAGTAGAAGTAACTCCAAAGACATCTTTAGACGTTCCTGATGTTGCAACACCTGAACAAAGCAATGAGCTTACTCCTGAAGAAGAAGCATTTATGCGCGATGGGAAAGATCTGGTAATTACAGAGGATTTGCCAGATCCTATACTACAGGTTACCAGTTATCTGGAAGAGCAAGGTATCACTCCTATCACTTCACGCCTTGACGTCAGCTCTGTAGCACAAGGCGACTACGAGGAACCTATTCAACAAGATTCAATCATACCCTCAAGAGAGATTTACGACTTTGAGGAGAGAATCATTGGGGAAGGTGTACTGGAGGTGATGAACGAAGGATATGGTTTCCTGCGGAGCAGCGACTACAACTATCTGAGTAGTCCTGACGATATTTATGTGAATCAGCAGACAATCCGTCAGTATGGACTGAAGACAGGCGATGTGGTGGAAGGACCTGTTCGCCCCCCACGCGAAGGTGAGAAATACTTCCCATTGATACGTATTCAGACTATCAATGGCTGCAAACCTGAGGTCGTTCGTGACCGCAGCCCATTCGAGAATCTTACCCCACTCTTTCCAGACGAAAAATTCCGTCTATGTAGTGGACACAATGATTCCATGTCAGCTCGTGTCGTCGACCTTTTTGCTCCTATAGGAAAAGGTCAGCGTGCTCTGATTGTGGCTCAGCCAAAAACTGGTAAAACCTTACTGATGAAGGATATCGCAAATGCTATTGCTGCCAATCATCCAGAAGCATACTTGATGATGCTCCTTATCGACGAACGTCCAGAGGAAGTTACAGATATGGCACGCACAGTAAATGCTGAAGTGATTGCCTCTACTTTCGATGAACCAGCTGAACGACACGTGAAGATAGCAGGCATCGTACTGGAAAAGGCAAAACGTATGGTTGAATGCGGCCACGACGTAGTCATCTTCCTTGACTCTATCACTCGTCTTGCCAGAGCCTACAATACCGTATCCCCAGCAAGTGGCAAGGTTCTGACTGGTGGTGTGGATGCAAATGCTTTACATAAGCCCAAACGTTTCTTTGGTGCTGCTCGCAATATCGAGAACGGCGGTAGCCTGACTATCATTGCTACAGCATTAATCGATACGGGCAGCAAGATGGATGAAGTCATCTTTGAGGAATTCAAAGGAACGGGTAACATGGAACTTCAATTGGATCGCATGCTTAGCAACAAGAGAATCTTCCCTGCAGTTAACATCGTGGCAAGTTCTACCCGTCGAGACGATCTCTTGCAGGATAAGATGACCTTGGACCGCATGTGGATTCTTCGCAAATACCTAGCCGACATGAATCCTATAGAGGCCATGAACTTTGTGAAGGAAAGACTTGAAAACACCAAAGACAACGAGGAGTTTCTCTTAAGCATGAATTCTTAAGCAACATTTTTGTTACTTTAATAATTGTATCGTATGAAACGGATTACATTCTTAGTTGCATCAGCTTTTTGCTTACTATCTCAGGCACAAAAGGAAGTGAGTCTCACCATCGACTTGAAAGGTACAATAACGGCTAAAGATACCATCACATTATCCTGGGGAGCTATCAACAAGAGTATGAATCCGCTGATCCTCCAGCATCCGGCTCTTGACATATCCCCCATCGATTTACCTCTTACAGAACCCAGATTGATCATCATAGGACTGAAGGGATATGTGGGAGGATATGAACTTATAGCACAACCAGGTGAGAAGATCACCATGACTGGACGCATTCGAAAGGATGACCTGAAGAAAGTTTCAGAAGTTGTCTTCAGTCGTATTCATGTAAAAGGTGCCGCTCGACAAAATGAGTATCTGTCAATCATCAAGGAATATCAGGAGTTTATTGACAGCGTGGATACAGAAGTATTCAACGAGTACAAAGACGTTCAGCGTCTGATTGAAAACGCCAAGAAGAACAAGGATGAACAAGCCATAGCAGATATGTACCAGACGCTGCATGGACAGAGTTATATTGATCGAGTGATGAGTACCTTTCAAGAACGTCAGGATTACATGAAATCCATCGTGGCAGCCCACAGCGACTCTTATATGGGGCCACTGTTGCTGCTACGTTTTGCTGGACGTCTCGACAAGGAGGATCGACCGCTATATAACCGTATGAGTGACGAGGCCAAAATCAGTTATTACGGACGTGAGGTGGAAGATGAAGTCTATCCTCCCACCTTGGTAGGAGACATGGTACCAACTCTCCCTCTGATTGACATCAAAGGCAATGAGGTTGTACTCAATCAAAACAAATCAACGTATACACTGATTGATTTTTGGGCCAGTTGGTGCAGCCCATGCCGTAAGGAAATTCCGAATTTGAAACGTCTTTATCAGAAATATCACAATGCAGGACTGGAAATAGTAAGCATCAGTGCTGACCAAAACGTGGAAGACTGGAAAGAAGCTTTAGCGGAAGAAAAGACTCCTTGGCAAAACTATATCGACAAGAATCGCCAAGCTGTATCGGAATTTAAAGTTCAATATATTCCTAGCATTTTCATTGCTGATAGCGAAGGAAAAATCATTGCTGAAAAACTGAGAGGAAAAGATCTGGCTGATTATCTGGAGAATCTATTCAAGTAATTCGCGTTCTTCGTATTGCCCACTTAATCTCAGTTTCCTCATTAAATCCATATCAGGATTCAAACGATAGCTCAAGGGCGACATACCAAACATACGTTTGAAAAAACGGCCAAAATAGCTTTGATCAGGGAATCCTAACATGATGCCAACTTCCTGGATTGTTTTATCACTGGACTTCAGCAAATATAGTGATTCTACTGCCAATCGCTTATCAATCAATTCTTTAGGAGTATTCCCAGTGCGTTTCTTGACAGTTTGCGTCAAATACTTGGGTGAGATGCATAGCAAGCTTGCATAGTATGCCACACTATGCTCTTCCTTGAAGTGTTTACCCAACTGTTGGATAAACTGAAGAACTATACTCTTGGCACTGATGGAGACATCCGAATAATGGCTCGCATAGAAATGCTGCGTGTTTTCATAAAAAACCTGCAGAAAGACTGTAAACAGATTAGAAATCATCTCTGCTTTGAGTGGAGATTCTATATGATTACAGATATAGTCAAAAGAGTCACAGAATCCCCCGACTGCACGCTGTTGCACGATATCCAACTTCCAACAAGGAGTCTTCAGGATATAAGCAAAAAAACCAGGATCAATATGATGCAGAACTGATTCCTGTAACCCCATCATGAAGCCTATAGCTGTTATCTGTATGTCATCTGAATAATGTAGAAGCGTAATCTCAGCATGAGGATGAAGAAAAATCATGTGTTCTGGAGTAAGATGGTGAGATTCGTTTCCTACAACCAATTCCATACTACCCTGATGACAAAAAATAAGAACGATTTTGCCTAAGAAAAAACTTCTTCCCAACATTCTTGGAGAAACCTGATGGGTACAGAAATAAAGACTTTCTGAGAATTCTTTGGCGCTTTTGTACATTTTGTTGTTCATTTTGGAATGCAAAGTTAGTTAAAAATTGTTCAAAATCAAACTCTGTTCCCAAAATGAACAACACTACTCCCTTTTACATTTAAAATGGTTTCCTCATCCCAATAAAAATTCGTACTTTTGTACCCGATTTGGTCAAACCATTTTTAATAATTGGATAACAAGAAAAAATATTATAACAGTTATGAGAAGAATCTTTAAATCAAAGCTCCTGACAATCATGTTAGGAATGCTATTGTTAAGTGCATGCAGTGGTAATCAAAAACAACAGGAAACCCCAATTACAGTCTTTAAGACAACCAAGGTGGCAAAGTCTGACATTACCCTTGAATCAAGCTACAATGCCACGATACGTGGTCGTCAGGACGTTGAAGTCTATCCACAAGTGGGAGGTACCTTGCAGAGAATCCAGGTTACTGAAGGTCAAAACGTAAAGAAAGGGCAGACGATGTTTATCATTGATCAAGTTCCATATCAGGCTGCATTGAACACTGCTGAGGCAGCTCTCAAATCTGCACAAGCACAGGAAGCTACTGCTCAACTGAGTTACGATAGTCGGAAACAACTCTTCGACCAGCAGGTAATCAGCGATTATGACTTACAAACAGCTCACAACAGTTTGCTATCAGCCAAAGCTGCCGTTGCTCAGGCTCAAGCTCAAGTAATCAATGCGAGAAACAGTCTTTCTTACACTGTAGTGAAGAGTCCTGCTGATGGTGTTGTTGGCATTCTGCCTTATCGCCAGGGTGCACTTGTTGGTCCCAGCATGCCTCAATCCTTGACTACAGTAAGTGACAATAATCAGATGTGGGTTTATTTCAGCATGAACGAAGCCCAGTTCCTTCAGCTTACTCGTGAAAACGGATCGGTAGAGAAAGCCGTTGAGTCAATGCCTGAGGTTAAACTCCAGTTGGTAGATGGAACGATGTACAACCTTCCTGGTCGTGTGGAATCAGCAAGTGGTGTTGTGGATAGGGCAACAGGTAGCGTACAACTGCGTGCCGTATTCGACAATCCCAGTCACATCCTGCATTCAGGTAGCACAGGCAAAGTCATTATTCCCATTATCTATAAAGATGCGTTAACCATTCCTACTACAGCAGCCGTACAGATTCAAAACAAGTTCCGTGTTATGTTGGTTGACGCGGAAGGTGTAGCTCACAGTAAGATTATCAGCGTTCATCCTCAGAATGACGGCAAGCAATACATTGTAACCGAAGGGCTTACCGAAGGTACTGAGATTGTGGCTGAGGGAGCAAACATGGTTAAAGACGACCAAAAAGTGAAGAATTAAGAGCTGACAACAGACAAAAGATAACAGCATATCTATGAAAGGAAACATATTTATCAAGCGTCCTGTGATGGCAATGTCAATAGCCATTGTCATCTTACTTATCGGCGCTATCTCATACTTCAATCTACCTGTCGAACAATTCCCTGACATTGCTCCGCCAACCGTTGTGGTAAGTGCCACTTATCCTGGAGCAAGTGCTGAAGCTGTAACAAAGGCTGTAATCCAGCCTCTTGAGGAAAGCATCAATGGTGTGGAGAATATGATGTACATGACCTCCACATCAACCAACTCTGGTTCTGCTACTATTACTGTCTTTTTCAAACAAGGCACTAATCCGGATATGGCTGCCGTAAACGTGCAGAACCGTGTTTCGATGGCACAAGGCTTGCTTCCACAGGAAGTGACAATGATTGGTGTAACTACTTTCAAACGCCAAACTTCTTTCTTGCAGATCAATGCTTTGGTGAGCGAGGTTCCTGAGTATGACCAGAACTTCATGGCTAACTATATGGCCATCAATGTTACTCCACAGCTGAAACGTATTCAGGGTGTAGGTGAAGTATTTGCTCTGGGTGCTGCTTACTCCCTCCGCATTTGGATGAAGCCAGAGGTAATGGCTCGCTATGGCCTTATTCCTTCTGACATCACAGGTTGTCTGGCAGAGCAGAACATTGAGGCAGCTGTAGGTAAACTGGGAGAGAAACCAACTGAAGGCGGTCATGGGGAAGGCATAGAGAATCTCTATCAGTATACAATGACTTACACAGGTCGTCTAAAGACCGTTGAGGAGTTTGAGAACATTGTCATCACAGCCAAGTCAGATGGTAGCATTCTTCACCTAAAAGACGTTGCTGACATAGAACTGGGACAAGCTGACTACAGCTATAGTGGTAGG
The DNA here is from genome assembly GCA_946413885.1 of uncultured Prevotellaceae bacterium. Lineage (GTDB taxonomy): Bacteria > Bacteroidota > Bacteroidia > Bacteroidales > Bacteroidaceae > Physcousia. The sequence goes on along the minus strand of CAMKMK010000020.1, from coordinate 7,203 downwards.
GTTAATGGTCAGCCTTCAGTGCAGTTCATGGCCTTCCAGCTGGCTGGTGCAAATGCGAAAGAGACAAACGACCGCTTTACTGCCAAGTTGGAGGAGTTGAGCAAAGAGTTGCCTAAGGGACTACACTTCACTCAGATGATGTCTTCTAATGACTTCCTCCTGGAGTCAATCGCAAATGTAGAGGAAACCCTTATCATTGCTATTATCCTTGTGATTCTGGTAGTTTACTTCTTCCTGCAGGATTTCAAAGCTACACTCATTCCCTCCATATCTATCATCATCTCGCTCGTAGGTACATTTGCAGCGTTACGGGTTGCAGGTTTCACGTTGAACTTGCTAACATTGTTTGCTTTGGTACTTGCCATCGGAACAGTTGTAGACGATGCCATTGTGGTTGTTGAGGCCGTTCAGGCAAAGTTCGACGCAGGGTACAAGAGTGCCTATCAAGCAACAAAAGATGCCATGAGCGACGTGACGATGGCTGTTATCTCATGTACTTTCGTCTTCATGGCCGTGTTTATTCCTGTTACCATGATGGGCGGAACAAGTGGTATGTTCTATACTCAATTTGGTGTCACACTGGCTACAGCTGTGGGTATTTCTTGCGTCAGTGCTTTGGTGGTTTGTCCAGCATTGTGTGCCATGCTGATGCGTCCAAGTGATGGAAAAAAGAGTGCCAAGAGTTTCAACGGTCGAGTTAAAGCCGCTTATAATGCATCCTTTGGTGCTATAATGAGAAAATATACCAGTTTCCTTCGCAAAGTGGTGAATCATCGCTGGATAGCATGGGGCAGTGTCGTTGTAGCATTCATCATGCTTATTCTTGTCATGCATGCTTTGCCTAAAGGACTTGTGCCTCAGGAAGATCAAGGTGTGCTGATGGTAAATGTGACCTGCCCTCCTGGCAGCAACTTGGCTTTCACAGAGAAAGTACTTGATAAAGTGCAGGCAATTGTTGAAAAGGATGAAGACATTGCCGACTTCTCTCGAGTAAGTGGTTATGGCATGATGAGCGGTCAGGGTGCTGCCAACGCCATGGTCATCCTCAGGTTGAAGCACTGGAGCCTTCGTTCTGGTAATTGGATTCCTGGCTCTGGCTTCATTCATACTTCTTCCATCAAGAAATACATGCTTATGGGACAGTTGTCACGCGAGATTCCTGAAGCCCAGATTTTCGTCTTCGAACCAGGTATGATTCCTGGTTATGGTATGGGTTCAAACGTGGACCTTCATTTGCAGGATCATAGCGATGGTGACAAAGAGGAGTTCTTGGCATTGACTCAACAGTTCTTGGCTGCCCTAAATCAAAGAGACGAGGTACAGATGGCTATGACAAGTTATGCCCGCAGCTATCCTCAACTACGCGTGGAAGTTGATGCGGCCCAATGTAAATTGGCAGGCATCTCTCCTGCAACTGTGTTAAGTACTTTAGGAAGTTATTGCGGAGGTAGCTATGTTTCAAACTTCAATCAATTTGGTAAGGTATATCGTGTGATGCTGCAAACTGATCCAAAGTTCCGCACCAGCGAGCAAGACCTTTCAAATATGTTCGTGAGAAACGGCACCAGCATGGCTCCTATCTCTCAGTTCGTCAAGTTGACTCCTGTATTGGGACCTGAGAACGACACTCGTTTCAATCTTTTCTCTGAGATTACCGTTATGGCATCTCCAGCTCAGGGATACACTTCGACAGATGTAATGAAAGCGATTGAAGAGGTGAGACAACAGTCACTCCCTGACCATATAACTTACGAATACGGAAGCATCAGCCGTGAAGAGTATCAGCAGATGGGGTCCAACCAGACAATTCTCATATATGCCGTCTGCGTTATCCTCATCTTCCTCATCCTGAGCTGTCTCTACGAGAGTTTTCTGATTCCCTTCTCTGTGATTCTCTCTGTACCAGCTGGTTTGATGGGTTCATTTGCTTTCGCTTGGATTTGGGACAAGATTTACGGTGTGTTCCCACCAATCGGACAAATTGAAAACAACATTTACTTGCAAACAGGTGTGATTATGCTTATCGGTTTGCTGGCAAAGACAGCCATCCTGATTACGGAATTCGCATTGGAGCGTCGCCGCAAGGGTATGGGAATTGTTGAAGCTGCCTATGCTGCTTGTGAAGCTCGCTTACGACCCATTCTGATGACCGTTCTCACCTGTGTGCTGGGTATGATGCCTCTGCTCTTCAGTACAGGTGCTGGAGCAAACGGTAACCGCACCATTGGTGTAGGCGTTGTTGGCGGTATGATTGTGGGTACGTTTGCCATCCTCTTCACTGTTCCCGTCTTCTTTATCTTCTTTGAATATCTGCAGGAAAAGATACGTCCTGTTATGAAGGAAGAGGCAGACCAACAGTTCCTTCAGGAGCGTGAGCGCACTCGAAGAGAAATTGCTGAAGCAAATGAGAATAAATAATAATGTAGGATTTCAGAGAAATTAGAAACTATGAAAGTTTACAAGGTATTGACAATCGCATTAGCAACCGTCACCTTTACAAGTTGCAGTGTTTACAAGAACTATGAGCGTCCAGCTGAGATTACTACAGATGGTATATATGGCGACGCATTAAGTGGTGATTCTCTGGGTATGGGCGACATCGAGTGGCGTAAATTCTTCACTGATCCCACCCTGCAGGCACTTATCGAGAAAGGGTTGGAGCAGAACAGCAATATGCGTCAGGCTGACCTCCGTATCCAGGAGATGGAGAACAATCTGAAAGCTGCCAAGTTGGCATTCTTCCCCTCTCTTGCATTTGCTCCCAGCGGAAACATCAGCGGGACATGGGACACCCAGAGTCCTGAAAGATTTGGTGGGAATGGAGCCAACAAGACCTATTCTCTCCCTGTTTCTCTCAATTGGCAGGTCGACTGCTTTGCTCAGTTAAGAAACAGTAAGAAGAAAAGCGAAGTGGCAGTCGAGAACATGAAATCTGTACGTCAAGCTGTGCAGACAGCTTTGGTTTCCAACATTGCCACTATGTACTACAGTCTGGCTATGCTTGACGAAGAAGTTGCCATAGCGTCCGCCACAAGCGAAACATGGAAAGAGAACCTTCGCATGACTAAACTCCTGATGGAAGCAGGTCAAAGCAACAAGGCTGCTGTAGCAAGCACTGAGGCAAACTATTGGAGTATCTGTACCAGTGTGGTGGAATTGGAGAACAGCATCAAGCAAATCGAAAACGCGCTCTCTGCTCTCATTGGTCAGACCCCTGGCCATATCAGCCGAAATGCTCTCGATTCTTTCCGTACTCCCAGCATCTGCACAACAGGGCTTCCTGTCGTCCTGCTGAGTCGTCGGCCTGACGTAAAGCAAGCAGAATTGGCACTCGCAAGCGCATTCTATTCCAAGAACATCGCCAAAGCAAGCTTCTACCCTAACCTGAATATCTCAGCAACAGGTCAATACACGAATAGTTTGGGAGGAGCCATCTTCAACCCAGGTGGATTCATCGCCGCCCTCGTGGGAACTCTCACCCAGCCCATCTTCCAGAATGGCAAACTTCGTGCTGCATATAAGAACAGCCAAGCTGAACTGGATATTGCTACCATAGGATTCCAGCAGTCCTTGCTCGATGCAGGTGCTGAGGTAAACAGCGCAATGGCTAAAATCCACACTTCAAAGGCTAAACAGCAACTCATCGCAAATCAGATTGCAAGCCTCGAGACTGCAGTAGATGCTACAGAGAAACTGATGAAACTCTCTTCTACCAATTATCTGCAAGTATTGACGGCACAAAGCAGCCTGCTCTCTGCTCAACTTAGCCAAGTATCCAACAAGTACGACATCGTTGCCAACACAATCGCCCTTTATCAGGCACTTGGTGGTGGAACTGAATAACCAAAATGTTACATAAGATGAAAAGAACTGCGCTGATACTTTTAACCGTTGTCTTTTGCCTCCAGGCTAATAGCCAGGTCATGAAGCAAGACAACGATAAGGTTACAACCATCAACACCACCACACTTGGTGAAGAAGTATGGGGCTATGCAGGTCCTATTCCTGTCAAGATTAAGATTGACAAGAACGATAAAATCCAATCTGTGGTTTTGTTGACCAACGATGAGACTCCTGGATACATCCGCAAGGTGCAGCAGATGCTATTACCCAGATACAAAGGCATGAAGGTAAAGGATTGCCTGAAGCGTCAACCAGACGTAGTAACGGGTGCCACCGTATCCGTGAATGCCATTAAGGAGAACGTTCGTCGAGGTCTGGAATACTATCAGAAGAATAAGGAAAAATAAGACAACCAGTTGACACAGCAGAATCAACGTGTTGAAATCGAGAAGTCAACGTGTTGAAATCAGCTTCTCAACACGTTGTATCTTTTAAAGGCAACTTTCACTTTCTAAAGTGGGAGTTGTCTTTTCTTATTTCATACGGAACAGACGGACGGGTCCCAAATTCTCCACGAACTGCAACTGATAGGAAGAAACCTCTGTACAAGGAGTTCGAACGATGATGGTTTGCTGTTCTCCAGGCACAAGAGAAAGGAAGTTGTCGGAATAATGAGTGCGATGAATGGCATTCCCCTCCTCGTCAGTCAAGAGAAGTTGACAGAAGAAGGCGATGCGATGACCGTTATTCTTGAGTAGAACCTTCCAGCAATGCATGCCATCTTCATCAGGAAGTGCAGTAACTTGAACAAGAGGCTTTGCCTGAGGCATATTCTGAAGGGACTGGAAGCCAGAAGTGCAGGGACCTGTGACGGTGGTTCGACCCTCATACTTCTCCGTGGAACGCCAATAGAAGTTACGGGATACGAGACTTCCCTGAGCATCATAGACCTGAAGGGCAATGAAATGGACAGGCGTGATATCCTGAGGGAATTGGAGTGTAAGTACGTTGGAAGCAACACCATCGGCAGGCAAGTCAAACAAGGTCGCATACGAGAGGAGACGACGGCTGTTTAGATCGTAGAGCTGGGCATTGATGCGCATGTTCTTTTGCTCTTGCAGGTAATCGTTGATGACGCTGACAGAATTGGTCAGATAGTTAAACTGAGCATGGATAGGCTCAAGGGAATGCATCGTGTGATAGAGGGATGCGGTTGGTTCCAGATACCAGTCCCACATGCGTGCACAAGTCTGCACATTCGGAGAATTGTGGTACCAGAAGAGAATACCTGAGCACCAGCGGTCACCATATTCAAGTTTATTCTCATTCCATATCTCCCATATACTCTTGCTGTTGATGGCTCCAACCATCTGTCCTTTTCTTGCATAATCCTCGATGTTAGAGGGTTCTCCATACTGTTTGATCTGATCAGTATAGAGAGCTGTCATCAGATGAAATCCGCTGCCATCCAGATAATCCCATGTTTCCTTGTTCATGGGCCACAAATCCTCAGGAGGCATCATCTGGCGAAGACTTTGCGCGATGGGGAGCGTGGGAGCACCATACTCAGGATTGAAGCCATCAACGCGGCTGCCACGTTCAGAAGCTGTATTCTCGTAATGAGACATAGGATTGACTTGCTTGTAGGGACTTCCATCGTGAATACCGTCGCATTCCGACTGCATTTGATAAGGTTTTGTAGGATCAAGCTGATGGATGAGTTCTTCTGCTCCAGAGACGGCTGTGCTCTCATTGCTCGATACATAGAAGATGATGCTGGGATGATTGCGGATACGCTTAATGCTGCTTTCCACATTGGCAAGATAGAGAGGCTCGTCGAGAGGATGGCGTGTGTCTCCAGTCATGAAGAATTCCTGCCAAACCATGATACCATACTGGTCGCAAAGGTCATAGAAGAGGTCACTCTCAACGATGCCACCTCCCCAGAGTCTGAGCAGGTTGATGCCACTCTGGTCAGTGAATGCCAACTCCGTCCTCATGCGTGCATCATCAGTTCGCAACATGGCCTCAGGAATCCAGTTACTGCCTCGAATAAACATCCGATGGCCGTTGACGATGAACATCTTGGATTTATCAGGTGTATCACGAGTCGCAATCACTTCGCGTATTCCAAACCTTGTCTGAATGCTGTCGATAAGTTCTCCCTTATCATTCACAGCCTTGACACGAAGCGTGTAGAGGTTCTGCTCTCCCTTGTTCTTAGGCCACCAGAGACGTGGATTCTGCAGCTGCAGCTGGGGATATTCCTTGGCATCAAAAGTCACTGTCTGATGCTCTCCACGCATCAGTTTCACTTTCTTCTCCAGCTCGATGCCCTCCTCCTCTATCTTAGCCTTGACGATACACTCTGCCCCTACAAAATTGGGATTATAGACATCTACCGTAATGGTTTCTGTGGACTGGTCATAATTGGGATGACTCAACTCGGATATAACCATGGGGTGACGAAGCTGCACATCGCCTGTGGAATATAGACGAATGCTGCGCCAGATACCTGTATTGCGGTCACGTATTCCATCCTTGAACGTGAAATCCCAGCCCACAGTCATCAGCTGAGTCACATTCTGACCTATCCAACCATCTCCACCATTGTGCCATTCGCCAGGAACTCCCCAATCTTTGGGTCTCGAGGTACCAGGGACGTCCACAGGATAGACTCTGATGGCCAAAGCTGCCTTCTGCCCAGGCTTCACCTTATCAGTTATCTCATAGGGCTGGCTGTTGAACATGCCTGACATCATGCCCAGCATAAACCCATTCAGCCATATCTCAGCACGGTAGTTCACTCCCTCTGGCTCAATCCAAACCCTGCGTCCCTCAAACTCAGCAGGCACAGTGAACTCAGTACGGAACCAATAGGTATAGAACTCCCTGCCTATCTGGGACAAATCAGGGATGATATTGTTCCTCAGGTAATTGTTCTGCCCATAGTAAGGCTCAGGAAACACCTTCTGCAGCACCAGATTGGTCAGCACAGTGCCAGGCACAACAGCTTCCGTCCATAGGCTGTCAGTCTGATAACCCATCATGGAAATCTGCCTCCCGGTATCCTGGTTGTCTCCAGAGTGCATCATCTGCCACACCTGTTGGCCATCGTGACCTAGACGGGAATCAAGTTTAATAAAATTTCTCTCTGTCGCAAAACTGGATACACTCATCATGGAGAGCATCGTCAGCATCAAAACTTTTCGGTATTTCATCATGATATTGTATATTTTTTGTACAAAGATACTGTTTTTTTCCTCATTTTTGCAAAATATTCACCCTAAAAATGATATCACACAAATTTCAGAAACAGGTGAAGGCAAGACAAATAAAGGGTTAAAAACGCAAAAATGA
>CAMKMK010000019.1 GCA_946413885.1 uncultured Prevotellaceae bacterium | reverse complement strand
GCGCGTATGTGAAAAAGATGTATCTTTGTCTTGATTTTGCGACGAAAGCGAATGAATTATTAGTGTGAAACAAAGAAAAATAAAATTAATAACTTAAAACAATTAAAAAGATGAATGTAAAAAGATTATCTCTGGCAAGTCTATTCTTAGTAATGGCTTGCGTTTGCAGTTTTGCAAACACCTTTGTTAAAGTGACAAAAAAGTCACAATTGGTGCCGGGTAACAGGTATTTGCTTATCTGTGAAGGTACAAGCGGAAAGTATGTGGCCTTTTCCGTACGTGGAAAACATGGCATTACATGTGCTAAAGAAAGCGAGGGTCACTTTACAGTTCAAAAGAGTAATGAAGGATCACACACTATGCTTCTTATATCATCAGATATAAATTCAGAAAACAAGCCTGTTGCTTATACATTAGGTACAGGTACAAATGAGAATGAGTATACTTTATATGATACTTCTTGTAATAAATATATTGGTCTGGACGGTAATGTTAGGTATACTGATGATAAGGAAATTTGGAAAATAGTAGAAACCAATCTTACATTTAGTGACAACCTTAATAATGAAGGGAACTTGTTTTTGCCTTCAAATGCAAATGGTAATGAATATATTAATTATCGAGGCAAGAACAATGCTGGACAACCACAGTTTACGTCTAGCCCTGAAGAATTTCCCGTTGCTCTCTATGTTGAAACCACAGGAGGAGATATTGGACAAACGAAAATCACTTTCGGAAGATCAAGTGAAGGAGGAGATTACTATGCTACTGTATATTATGGGAACAATGATTTTATAATGGATAAAGATATGACAGCATGGGGTCTCAATAGTTCATTGACAAGTGTAATCCCAGCTGGAGAAACATCAACTATCGAGTTGAAAGACCTCAAACCAGAAAATGAAGTAATTTATGCAGGAACTCCAGTCATTTTGAAGATAAATTCTGGTTTAGTTGAGAGTACGTCTGAATTCATAGAATATCCTATCCATTTATTAGTTAAAGCTCATCAAGATCTTGCTACTACTGATACATATTTAAAAGGAACCGATGTAGAAATAACTTCTGCACCAGAAAACACATATAAAATGACGCGTAAAAGTGGTGTATTAGGATTTTACAAGGCAGATGGTACAACAATAAATGCACACCGCGCATATATCGAAGTACCTGCTTCAACTGTTAAGCAATTTACTTTCAGTTTAAATGGAGAGACAGCCATCAAGGAAATTAGCACTCCCCAAGAACAAGAGATAAATAATGATGATGCCACCTACAACCTGCTCACGGGCCAAAAAGTAAACAAGAATCATAAGGGTCTCGTGGTTAAGAAAGGCAAGAAATTCATCAATAAATAAAAGTGTTCTCTACTCTCTACACTATTATTTAGGAATAAACAAAGTACTAATTGCAAAAAAACAATTAAGATTATGAAAACTAAAGAATATATAAATCCAAAAATGAAAATTGTTCTCATTGGTAGCAAAGTTATTTGTGAGGGACTGCCAATTTCTAGTAGTACTGGTGATTCTGGCGAACCAAACCTTACCAAAGAAAAATCTGTCTGGGATGACGAAGAGGAATGGAATTAACCCTTTCATGTCCAAAAATAAATGACAGGAAAATCCCTCCCAAGAAAGTTGGGGGGGATTTCTTTATCCCTCTCCCTATATATAAATAAGGTATAAGCGGGCATCACTCCCAACAAAAAAGAGAAGAGAAGTTTTCCGATGAAGACATTTGGAAATGTGGAAAAAAATATCTAAATTTGCACGCTAAAACACGACATATATCCAAAGAAATGACACACAAAAGACTATATCTCGCAGGGTTGTTGCTCATGCTGGCGTGCGGAATCGGCTGGGCAACCGACGGTCCCACGAATGCCAACGTACTCAGGTTCTATCAGGATGCAGACGGGCTGAAAGGGAGCGCGCTGAAAACGAAGATGTATGAGCTGATCAACCCCAACGGAAGAACGAATGCGCTGGGCGAGACCATGAGTACACTCTCCTACAACGATTTGATAGATGCCTACGCAACAACTGACTTGAAGCCAGACGGGGAACACATTTGGGACATGTATTCCAACGTAACCAACTATAAGCCAAGCGATAATGGCAGCAGCTTTAAGAAAGAGGGCGACGGATACAACCGCGAGCATTCCGTACCGCAAAGTTGGTTTGACGAAAAGACTCCTATGAGATGCGATCTCTTCCACGTGGTTCCCACCGATGGATATGTCAATAACACTCGAAACAGCTATATCTTCTACACAGTAACGAATATAGATGATGATAAATGCTCAGCAAACAAGTTCAGCAAGTTTGGCACCAGTACGGTAAACGGAAAAAGCGGAGAAAAAGTATTTGAGCCTGACGATGAGTACAAAGGTGACTTCGCGCGCATCTATTTCTATATGGTAACGGCCTACGAGGCTACAGCAGCCGCCAGTTTCCGATCCACAAATGGAAGTGCCACCGTAGAGATCTTCCAAAACAATGAATACAAGCCCATCCAAGACTGGTATCTATCGATGCTGATGGAATGGGCAAAGAATGACCCTGTAAGCGAGAAGGAAATCAAGCGGAACAACGCTGTCTATACGAAACAGCATAACCGCAATCCCTTCGTGGATTATCCAGGCCTGGAGGATTTGATTTGGGGCAACAACACCCAGACAGCCTTTGATTACTATAACTACACGAATCCCTATGGCAACGGAGGTGGCGGCGGTAGTGGGGAAGAGACAGACAGCTACGTGTTTGACAAGGTAACAACAGCCGATCAACTGGTGGCAGGCAGGAAGTACCTGTTTGTATGTGAGAGCAAACAATATGCGATGTCAGCAAATGCTTCTACAGGTAACTACAGAACAAACGCCCTCGTGACTTTGGGAAATAATCAAATCTCGCTGAAGAAGATCAACACGAATTCAACTCCACACACCTTTACCTTAGGCGGAACAACAGGCGCATGGACCTTCTATGACGATACGGAAAATGTCTACCTTGCCCTGACAAGCAATTCCAATGCGCTGAACTCTAGCGAAAGCAACACCAGCAACAATGAGAGGTGGAAGATTAACATAGGCTCTTCCGCCACAACTATCCAAAACAACAACTTCACGTCCCGATATATCCAATATAACGCCAGTTCACCACGCTTTGCCTGCTACACGAGTAGCCAGCAAGCTGTAGCCCTGTACGTACAGCAGCAACCTTCCGACGACCCTTCTGATTGCGGATTGGCTTATAAAAAGACCACAGCTACGGCTACCTATGGAGAGAACTTCACAGAGCCCACGTTGACCAACCCTTACAACGTAAGTGTCACCTTCAGTTCTTCAGATATCAGCGTAGCCACCATCGACGCAAATACAGGGAAAGTAACTATAAAGAAACCTGGTACTACTACCATCACAGCTTCTTTTGCTGGAAATGAATACTACACCAGCAAAAATGCATCTTACACCCTCACAGTTGAAAAAGGGGAAGTCAACCTGGCTTATTCTGCAACCACAGCAACGGTGACCTTGGGCGAAGGTCTTATTGCACCTGTACTGAAAAATCCCAACAACGTGGCTCCCATCACCTACTTGTCGTCAAATACAAGTGTAGCTACCATCGATGAAGATGGAAACGTCAGCACCCATACCGCTGGAACAACCACCATTACGGCTACATTCTCAGGAAACGAATACTACAATGAGGGAAGTGCGTCATACGTGCTTACCGTCGACCAACCGCAAATTGTCGTAGGAAACTACTTTGAAGAGACTTTTGGTAATTGCAACGGAATGGGCGGAAACGACAATAACTGGGGCGGAAGCGGAAATATTGCCGCTACATCAATTGAATCCAAACCTGACACTTACACAGACAATAAAGGCTGGGAATTCGTGAAGGGATTTGAGGCAAAGGAATGTGTCAAACTGGGGGCAAGCAAGAAGGCTGGCTCAGCTACTACCCCAGCCATCAAGGGCTTGAACGGCAAAACGGAAACCCTTCACTTCAAGGCTGCAGCTTGGAACGCAAGTGATGAGGGTACATCCCTAAAAATCTCAGGTACGGGCTGTACGCTATCTTCCTCGTCCGTCACCCTCGAGAAAGGAAAGTGGACAGAATTCAGCATCGAGATAACAGGCACGGCTGAAGAAGTATATATTACCTTCGAATCCGCCGCCCAATCGTCGAACAACCGCTTCTTCTTAGACGAGATAAAAATTCCGAACACTCAACCCACTCCAACCTATAAAAAAGGTGACATCAACAACGATGGTGAAGTAAGCGTAGAAGACCTGGTGCTGTTGGTGGAAATCCTGAAGGGCAATAAAGAAGACACCTACGGCAGGGCTGACGTGAACGAAGATGGCAAGGTCGACAGCGATGACGCAGAAGAGTTGGTAGGAATCATTTTGAATCAATAAGAGCCTCTCTTGGGCATATAAACAAGAAAAGGAAGACTCAGACAACGAGTCCTCCTTTTTGTTTTATCTTGCTTCAGGTAAAAAGCTAATCCTCGCTGAGCAGCTTTTTGAGGAAATCGTCGAGATCCTCCTCGAGACCTGACAACAATTCTCCATCGAGCATAATCTGGTCATCATCCATCAGATAGATGTCTGTAAGCGTCTCGTGCTCCTCATCAACCAACACATAGGAAAAGGGATGAAGGATGGACATCTTGTAGAGCTCAGGACGCATGTTCTTGATACATTGACGAATAATGTTCTCTGCTTCAGCATAGAAATCTTCGGATGCCAAGCTGTGTATCCATTGCTCGATGACACAACGATCAAGTTCCTCGTCATCATCGTCATAGGTGCGAATCTCGCCTGTATAAGGGATGACCTGCATATGCAGGTCGGTCATGACGGGTTCATTGTCGGCTGGAAACTTGGCGGCTACCTTGCGCAGGGTCCGCTCAATCTGCTGGATGGTTTGCTGGTTTGCTTTCATATTGGTATAGATAAAACCACGATGCAACCCCTTCGTTTAGAGGTTGCGACCGTGACAATTCTTGAACTTCTTGCCTGAACCACAAGGACAGGGATCGTTGCGCCCTGGGAGTTTTTCGGCTCGTATGGGTTGAACGGGCTGACGATCACGAGTATCGCGTGCTGCTGCCTGCTGCATACCTTGATCAGAAAGGTCCTCGCGTCCCTCGTAAAGCTGAGGTCTTCGCTCTCTAGGCATATCCTGAGGAGCCTGCTCACGTATCTGTATCTCAGGAATCATAGCACGCATGATGACGCTGACGGTACGGTCGTTGATCGTGTTGACCATATCATCGAAAAGCTTCACACTCTCGAGTTTGAAGATCAGCAACGGGTCTTTCTGCTCATAGCTGGCATTATGAACGCTATGCTTCAACTCATCGAGCAGACGCAGATTCTCTTTCCACGAATCATCGATGGTGTGAAGCATGAGAGCCTTGTGGAAAGCAGTAACAACACTCTGGGAATCAGTATCGTAGGCTTCCTTGAGATTGGCAGAGATATTGTACTGGCGGTTACCAGCAATCACGGGCACCATAATGTTCTCGTATTGAGTGCCTTGAGGACTTTCAAAGATAACTTTGATCACCTTGTTTGCATTACCTGCCATGATGGTGGTCTTCTGCTTGAAGCGCTCGAGCACTTTCTGATAAGCAGCTTCTGCCAGCTCATCGAGGTTGGTGGTATCCTTCTGCTCAGAGGTGAAGGGAACTTCCATTGAGAAAATCTCGAGGAAACGCTCACGGCAACCTTCCCAATCGTTGTTCTCGAGAATGCTGCATACGCGATCCCAAATCATGTCGCTGATGTCCATACCGAGGCGTTCTCCCATAAGGGCATGACGACGCTTCTCGTAAATAACGGTACGCTGCTTGTTCATCACATCATCGTACTCAAGCAGACGCTTGCGGATACCAAAATGATTCTCCTCAACTTTCTTCTGAGCGTTCTCGATGCTGCGGGTAATCATGGGATGCTCTATCATCTCACCCTCTTCGAAGCCCAGACGGTCCATTACCTTGGCAATACGCTCGCTGGCGAAAAGACGCATAAGCTTATCCTCGAGAGAAACGAAGAAGATGGAACTACCTGGGTCGCCCTGACGTCCGGAACGACCACGCAACTGACGATCCACACGACGGCTCTCGTGACGTTCCGTACCGATGATAGCAAGACCGCCGGCAGCCTTGACTTCAGGAGTCAGCTTGATATCGGTACCACGACCTGCCATATTGGTAGCGATAGTGACAGTACCAAGCATACGCTCCTCAGCCTGCCCGTCAACCATAACGGTGGTCAAAGTGCTGGTACCAGCTTTGGCGACGATGTCAGCCTCCTTCTGGTGAAGCTTAGCATTGAGCACCTGATGAGGAATCTTGCGCATCTGAAGCATCTTGGACAGCATCTCACTAATCTCCACACTGGTGGTACCTACAAGAACGGGACGGCCCGAATTGCGCATCAACTCAATCTCCTGAATAACGGCCTTGTATTTCTCTCGTTGTGTCTTATAGACACGGTCGTTCATGTCATTGCGGATAACGGGACGATTCGTGGGAACCTCCACAACATCGAGCTTATAGATATCCCAGAACTCACCAGCCTCAGTAACAGCTGTACCTGTCATACCAGCCAACTTGTGGTACATACGGAAGTAGTTCTGGAGGGTAATGGTAGCATACGTCTGAGTAGCAGCTTGAACCTTAACGTGTTCCTTTGCCTCGACAGCTTGGTGTAAACCGTCGCTCCAACGGCGGCCCTCCATGATACGACCTGTTTGCTCATCAACGATCTTCACCTCACCATCCTGAATGACATACTCATCATTGAGGTTGAACATCGTGTAAGCTTTGAGCAACTGCTGGAGAGTATGCACGCGCTCACTCTTGGTGGCATAATCATTGAAGACCTCATCCTTCTTCTCAATCTTCTCTTCATCAGTAGCATCGGAACTCTCGATTTGAGACATGACAGTACCGATATCAGGCAAGACAAACAACTGAGGATCGTTGACTTGTGAAGCCAACCAATCATTACCCTTATCTGTAAGATCGACGCTGTTAAGTTTCTCGTCGACAACAAAATAGAGAGGATCAGTAGCCTCAGGCATACGACGGTTGTTGTTCTCCATATAAATCTCCTCAGTAGCAAGCATACCCGCCTTGATACCTGGCTCAGAGAGGAACTTGATGAGAGGCTTGTTCTTAGGAAGAGCCTTGTGGCTACGGAAGAGAGAAAGGAAACCCTGTTCCACCTTCTCCTTGTCACCACTTCCCTGACCTTCAGAAATGAGTTTCTTAGCCTCAGCCAGATACTGGGTAGCCAGTTGACGCTGAACACCTACCAAACGCTCGATAAGAGGCTGATACTCCTCGTACTGCTGATCATCGCCACGAGGCACAGGACCAGAAATAATCAGAGGCGTACGGGCATCATCGATAAGAACGGAGTCCACCTCATCCACAATGGCATAATTATGGGAGCGTTGAACCAAATCCTTAGGCTGCTGAGCCATGTTGTCACGAAGATAATCAAAACCGAACTCGTTGTTTGTGCCAAAAGTGATATCAGCAGCATATGCAGCACGACGAGCCTCGCTATTGGGTTGATGCTTGTCGATGCAATCAACGCTAAGCCCGTGGAACATATAAATGGGTCCCATCCACTCTGAGTCACGCTTGGCAAGATAATCGTTGACGGTAACCACATGAACTCCGTTGCCTGTCAATGCGTTGAGAAAAACGGGAAGAGTGGCGGTGAGAGTCTTACCTTCACCAGTGAACATCTCGGCAATCTTACCCTGATGAAGGACGGTACCTCCGAAAATCTGAACATCGAAATGCACCATATCCCATAGAATCTCATTACCACCAGCAACCCAACGATTGTGATAAATGGCCTGATCACCATCGATATCTACAAAATCATGGGATGCAGCCAGCGAACGGTCGAAATCATTGGCGGTAACCACAATGTCGCCATTCTCTGCCTTAGCAAAACGCTCAGCTGTACTCTTCACGATGGCAAACACCTCGGCACGCACCTCATTGAGTGCTTCCTCAAAACGTTCGAGGACATCCTTTTCCAATTTATCGATTTCGGCAAAGATAGGAGCACGATCCTGAATGTCAGTCTGAGGAATCCTGGCCTTCAACTCGTCTATCTGAGCACGAAGGTCCTTAGCACTATCCAAAACCTGCTGGCGAATCTTTTGGCTACGGGCACGCAGTTCATCGTTGCTGAGTGCCTGAATCTGAGGATAGACCTTAAGCACGGCATCCACCAAGGGGCGGTAGGCTTTGAGGTCACGCGACTTCTTGTCGCCAAAAATCTTAACTAAAAATTTTGATATATCCATATAGGGAATTTTCTTTTTTCTGAATTATGTTGGGGAATTGATAAACTTCTCTCTCTCTTTGTTGTGGCTATTACTGTAAAGGAGCCTGAGCACAAGCATTCGGGGCTCGGATACGCATGGCTTTCGCCAAAGTGGGAGCCACATGGTCCACAGTGACAGGAGTGACAATCTTCTCTGACTCGACATTGCTGCCCAGGAAGAACAGAGGGAAGGTCATATAGGATTCGCGGCTAAGAATCTTCTCACCAGTACTCTCGTTGGAAAGTGTCCATCCTGGAGATATCTGCAACAGGATATCACCTGAACACTTGGGATTATAGGCATTGCGAAGCTTGCTGATACCTGGCGTCCAGGCCCCCAAGGCCAAACGCTCGCTCGTGTAAACATCACGCACGCCACTCAATTGAATAAGGAAATCCGAGCAGCGTTCAAGCATCTCAGAGAGATTGATATTGCGATCCTCGATGAGTTTCAGATTGAGGAAAATCTGATTACGATAAGTTGTCTCCACATACTGTCCCTCTCCATAAACAGCTGTCAGATACATGTTGAGAAGGAGCTGAGCCTTGCTGATGGAGAATGTGCCTGAGGGAACACGATACTTGCTTAAATCCAAGACGTCGTCAGGTTCCGTCTCACCTGTGCTGGTGACCACATAAAGAACGTGCCCCTTTCCTACCCGCTTGTCAAGCATGGTGAAAAGATCACCCAAATCGCGGTCAAGACGAACATAAGTGTCCTGAAGTTCCATCGGACACTGAGAAACTGACTGATGGTCGAAATTGCCAGCATAATAGCCCACATTGAGCATATCAGTCACACCATCATTACCAATGAGGGTGCTGTTCATCACCATGCGAACGAAGTTGTTTACCTCTTCATTGACACAAGCACTGGCCTTGAACTGACGATACTTGAGATTGCCCTTGAACTTATGCTTGAAAGCCTCCTTGGGAGTGCTTCCTGTAACAAAATAATCGTACTTGCTGACCAGTTCATTGATAGGCTCGTACTCAATCTTCTCGATACGAGTAGCCAAAGAACTGCTGGTCGTATTATAATTGGTTCCCCATTTGGGATATTCGCCATAATAACTTGTGCTGCACCAAGCTCCTGTCTCGTCATCGAGCCAGAAAGCACCATCTGCCGCATGACCTGCCAACAAGATGGCTGCATCACGATGAGGGGCAACACTATAGACGAGACCATGTCCCTCTGTAGAAACCTTCAACTCGTCAGCGATGGTAGAAACACCCAGATTCTTGGGCGAAGATTTCTCTTTGGTCTCGCTACCCTGGAACTGGTTGTCATCTACGCAAAAGATGGGCTGCAAAGTCTGACGATTGATCCATGTCTGAGATACAATACCATTCTCATAAGGAGATGCGCCACTCATGAGACATGCGATGGCAGAAGCACGATCAGGAGAGGCAAAAGGATATTCCGCTTGAGAATAAACACGACCTTCGCTGAACAAACGCTTGAAGCCACGTTCTCCAAAGAGTGGAGAGAATGCCTCGAGATAATCGGTACGCAACTGCTCGATGACAATATTGACCACCAAATGGGGCACTTCAGGCGCCGTCTGGGCTTCAGCTCCACCGGTAACAGCCAACAAAGTCAGCAAGGAGGTGAGCAGGCTATATCGTCTGGAATACGTCATTTCTTTACCTTCGTTCGCTGATAGAATAAGTAATAACTTATTGGCCTAGTCAGCAAAATCAGGGCCAAAGGTACAACTATATCCCCGAAATCTTGTGGTATCCAAGGGGAAAATACTATAAATAATGTTAAAATGGTGAAATTGTAGGCATGCCAAAGAGTCTTTCGACGATGCCATGCAGCCTTTACGACCAAAGGAATCCCCAAAAAAGCAATTGGATTGAGGAGCCAAACGAGCCAATTGGTATCGACAGACGGGTGCTGAGAAAAGAGAAACATAAAGACCAACAGACTGCCAGCGCATCCCTGCAAAAAAAGCAGGATAACATCCCAAATCCACAACATGTAGTGAGAAAAATATTCGATGCACACAATCATCAGGGCAAAAGCTAAAAGAAGCCATCCGGCAGCAAGAGGACTGATGGGTAAGAGAAGCTCAACTGGCATCTCTCTCTTTGCTAATAAAATGTCAGTTCTTTTTACCAATGGTTTGACATTTCCTTCTCCATCTCGAACAACAGCTCCATCCAAATAATGCATCATATACTCTGGGGCGAACATCTGAGAACGATCATCGAGCAACGTGTCAACAGCAGCACCAAGAAGCATGTCGTTTCCTTCTCCTGCCCAAGGATTTACATCTGTATATTCATGAAGAATCTGGCGAAAAGATTTCTTGTTGGGCTCTGGAGTATACTCCACCTCTCCTTCCACTGAATATTCAATCATATCACGTGCTTTCGTGGTACAGTTATTGTAAAAGAAATTATATCTGTATTCACAGTTTTCTGGTCGGCAATTCTCGATGAGATTATAGAAGATACGAAATGCCTCGATCTGATTCAAATTTAGTACCTGAGCCGTCACGCTGGAACCTCGTTTCTCGTAATCAGTTAGGAAATACTTCCAAGGTATAGCTTCTACCATGTAATCGCATTTCCCCAACACAAAGCGCCAGATGAAATTGGGCTGGGTAAAAGAGAAAACTCCATAATTGAAAACCCAATCTGCCCCACGGGTGAAATTCTGGCAACGAATAGCTGTATGGCCATACAAAGAATACACCTTTGGACCTGGCGAACAGGTTATGAGGCTTATCTGTAAACTATCAGTTGGCTGAGCAAAGGCTTGCAAAGCCAACAAGAGAAGCATCAACAAAGACTTGATTCTTTTCATCGAGTGCAAAGATACGGCTTTTAGACGAATTTTAGAGTCTGAAGAGGCAGATATTTTGCACAGTCAAAGAAAACTTTCATGCAACATCGTTTGAGTTTCATATAAATTATGTACCTTTGTACCCGTGAAATTAATAATCGATATAGGAAATACTGTGGCCAAACTGGTCGCTTTCCAAGGAAACGAACCCATCGATGAACTCCATGCAGACGATGAGACGTTGACTGGTTTGGAGGAATTTTCCAAGAAATATCCTTTCAAGAAAGGCATTCTGGCTACCGTCAGAGACATCAGCAAAGAGGCACAGCAAAAGCTGGATGCTTTGAACTTCCCTATGTTGTATTTGACCCACGAAACTCCTATCCCCATCCACAATCATTATCGTACTCCCCAAACATTGGGAGCCGACCGTGTGGCTGCCGTAGTGGGCGCAAGTACCCTGAAACCTGGTCAAGATCTGTTGATCATCGATGCAGGAACATGCATCACTTATGAGGTAATAGACAAATATGGTAATTACTGGGGAGGCAACATTGCACCAGGAATGTACATGCGATTGAAATCGCTTCATCAATTCACAGCCAAATTGCCTCTGGTTTCCCCCAAAGGCGATGTGCCAGGCATGGGATATGATACCCATACAGCAATCCGTAGCGGTGTGCTTCGTGGCATGAAGTATGAGATAGAGGGTTATATCCGTTCCATGAGAGCCAAATATCCCAATCTAATGGTCTTTCTGACGGGTGGTGACGAGATCAACTTTGATGCAAGCATCAAGAGCATCGTATTCTCTGACAAATATATTGTGCCACGTGGATTAAACAGAATCCTGGATTATCAGGATATACTCAACGACGGAAAATGATTTAACGCAAAAAGACAGAAACATTCCATCTGGACTGAAGTAAGAAGAAAACGAATGACAAATTATAGAAAATATATCTGCATCCTCCTGCTGACCCTTGTGGCTGGCGCCACTATGGGGCAAACCAACGGAAGCAACAGCAGCTATTCTCGATTTGGTCTGGGAACGCTGAACGACCAATCACAAGGCTTCAACAAGGCGATGGGCGGCATTGGACAGGGCTTCAGAGCCGGTAATCGCGTGAACATGAGCAACCCTGCTTCGTATTCTGCCATCGATTCTCTGACATTCCTCTTTGACGTGGGCATGAATGTCAGCATGGGAAACATGAAGAGTGGAGGGACCAAAATAAACGTGACAAACTGCTCGTTAGATTACGTCAACATGGGATTCCGTGTTGCCAAGGGAGTAGGTGTTTCTGCTGGATTTGTTCCTTTCAGCACGATTGGCTACAATTTCAGCCATGAAAGCAAAATCACCAACGACTATACAACCACGCAAGCCATCACTTCCAACAGCACTTATTATGGTGACGGAGGATTGCATCAAATGTATGTTGGTGTTGGTTGGAATCCTTTTGCTAAACTGTCTATTGGAGCCAACGTGGGTTACATCTGGGGAAATTATAACCATCAATTAATCCAGACTTTCTCCGAGGGCGGAAGTTCTTCCAGTTCGTACAGCGGACTGAACTCAACCCACGATGCTCAGATAAAGACCTATAAGATAGACGCTGGACTCCAATACCCCATACGTATCACGAAGGAAGACATGCTGACTCTGGGTTTGACAGCTGGAATAGGACACAAAATAAAGAGCGACGCCACATTGACCCGTTATACAAGTACAGGTGACAGCGTGCAAGTGGTGGCTGAGAATGCTTTCGACCTTCCCTACACCTATGGTTTTGGTGCCACATGGCAGCATGGAATGAACCTTCTGGTTGGAGCTGATTACAAATACGAGCAATGGAGCAATTGCCGAGTACCTGAGATGAGTACCGCTTCAGGAAATCTGACTTACACTCCCCAAAAAGGATCTTATCTGAATCGCAGCAAGATAGCAGTAGGCGCACAATACATCATAAATCCTTTGGCCCGTTCTTACATGAATCGCATACAATGGAGGATGGGAGCCAACTATTCCACTCCCTATCTGGTGGTCAACAATCAGAATGGGCCCAAGGAATTAGGTATAAGCTTGGGAGCAGGATTACCCATCAGCAACAAAATCAATAGTGGCTCGATGGTCAACGTGAGCCTCCAGTGGATGCGCCGTTCACCCAGCGTAAGCAAGATGATAACGGAGAACTATTTCGCGGTAAATGTAGGTGTAACCTTCAACGAGAACTGGTTCATGAAGTTCAAGATCAAGTAAGCCAATGCTCTGATATCCTATTACTGAAAAAACGAGAAAGAAGACGAAAAGACAAGTATCATATCTGTTGGCTTTCCTGTCAGCCCTGTGCCTGACTTATGCATGCAGCGGAGATGTAGAGCATACAGCTCCTGCTATCAGAGATAACGACTCCATCCCTTTCATGCATGCCAGAGGAATCAACACTTTGATCTCTGATTCTGGTGTGATGCGTTATCACATGGTAGCTGAGGAATGGGACATCTTTACTCAGGAAAACAGACCTGCCACATGGAAGTTTGTGAAAGGACTCCTGATGGAACGCTTCGATGAGAAATTCCACGTTGACCTGTACGTACAATCTGATACAGCTTACCTGCACGAGCAGAAACTATGGGAACTGCGAGGAAGAGTGGTGGTTCGCAACGTCAAAGGAGACGTATTTCATACTGAAGAACTCTTTTGGGACATGATACGTCACGAGATGTACAACCACACATACATGCACATCAAGACTCCTGAACGTGAGCTGGAAGGAACAGAATTCCGCAGCAACGAGCAAATGACGAAATATTATGTCAATAACTCGGCTGGAGCATTCCCTGTAACGGACACTCAGGAACAGCCTGACAATCAGGCAAAAGACAATACTGCAACAAACGAGAATGCTGGGACGAATGACCAATCGATGGAACAAGAACAGCGAGTAAAGGTGCAAGCTAAGGAGAAAGGAGCTGCAGCTAAACCCAAGAAGTTCCAAACCGTAGGCAGATAAACATATTTCCTTCAAGGAACGACAACATAAAGGAATACAAAGAGAAAAGAAACAAAAAGTGAACGAGACAACACAACTCATATTAGAAACCTTGCTTGTACTTTTCTTCAGCGCATACTTTTCAGGGCTGGAGATAGCATTCGTCTCGAGTAGTAAACTGAGATTCGAGATGGACAGAGAGAGCAGCACTTTCTCAGCTCATCTCATCGACACCTTTTATCATCATCCCAACAACTTCATCTCTACCCTGCTGGTAGGGAACAACATCGCTCTGGTCATTTATGGTATCCTGATGGCTCAACTCATCGAGCGACTCATTCTGGTTCCATTAGGTATCCATGTGCCAGACATTTTAGGGAACTGTCCCAACGATACTTTTTGCCTGATCATCCAGACCTTGGTCAGCACAACCATCGTGCTCTTCACAGGAGAATTCCTTCCCAAGACCCTCTTTCGTATTGACCCCAACCGGATGATGCGAGCATTTGCCCTGCCTACCTATATCATATATATTCTTCTGTGGCCCATCAGCAAGTTTACCAGCGGACTGAGCAAACTTATCCTGAGAATCGTTGGCGTGAGAGTAAAATCAGGTGAGGAAGAGAAAGCTTTCACGAAAGTTGACTTGGATTATCTGATCCAAAGCAACATAGACCGCGTGGACGATGAAGACAAGATGGAGGACGAAGTGAAGATCTTCCAGAATGCTCTGGATTTCAGCAACGTGAAAGTACGCGACTGCATCGTACCCCGTACTGAGATTGATGCGGTGGAAGTCAAGACTCCCTTGGAGGTTCTGCTGAATCATTTCGTGGAAAGAGGACACAGCAAGATCATCGTTTACGAGGAAGATATCGACAATATCGTGGGCTACATACATTCTTCAGAGATGTTCCGCCTGAAACGAGGCGAGGATTGGACGAAGGGCATGCGGGAAGTGAGCATCGTTCCAGAGACCATGAATGCCCAGAAACTGCTTTCAAACTTCATAGCCCAGAAACGTTCGATTGCCGTTGTGGTGGATGAATTCGGAGGCACAAGCGGTATCGTCACCTTAGAGGACCTGGTGGAGGAAATCTTTGGAGACATCGAGGACGAGCACGACAACGTGAACTACATAGCTAAACCCTTGGGACCCAACGAGTACCTGCTTTCAGCCCGATTGGAGATAGAGAAGGCTAACGAGATATTGGGATTGGATCTGCCAGAAAGCGACGAATACCTGACTGTGGGCGGACTCATCCTGCACGAGTATCAGAGTTTCCCCAAACTCAACGAAGTGGTGAAATTTGGCCATTGGGAATTCAAGATAGTTAAGAATACGACCACTAAGATTGAACTTGTACGGCTTAAAGCGGTACAATAAATACACTTTTTCTTATTTAAATAGGTGAGGTATGGAATTTTTTTCATATCTTTGTGCGCTAATTGTGAAATTAAAACAACAAAAATACATAAACAATTAAAAAATGGCAACATTACAAAAAATCCGTAACAGAGGCAAGATCCTGATTATCTGCGTAGGTCTCGCCTTGTTTGCATTCATTGCCGAAGAGTTTGTGCGCTCCCTGTCTTACACGAAGGCAGAAAGTCGCCAAAGAGTAGGCGAGATCTATGGTAAGAGCATCAACGTTCAGGACTACAACGCTCTGGTAGATGAATACACTGACGTTATCAAGTTCTCAAACAGCCTGAACACCTTGAACGATGATCAGATTTCCATGATTCGCGATCAGGTTTGGCAAACGTATGTAAATCAGCAGCTTATCGGACACGAGTGTGACAAATTGGGTCTCTCCGTAACCGATGCCGAATTGCAGGACATCATCACAAAGGGTAGCAACCCCATGCTCGCCCAAACTCCTTTCCGTACCCAGCAGGGAACCTTCGACTACAATGCCCTGAAGCAGTTCCTCTCTCAGTATGACGAGGTTATCAACAACCCGGCAATCCCCTCTGAGACCAAGGAGCAATACAACCAAATGTTCAATTACTGGAAGTTCATCGAAAAGAACGTACGCCAGCAGACACTCTTGCAGAAGTATCAGGCACTCCTCAACGGTACCCTCATCAGCAATCCTGTGGCTGCCAAGTTGGCATTCGATGGCCGCACCAACGAGAGCGACATCCTGATGGCTGCCCTACCATATACCACCATCAAGGATACAGACATTAAGATCGAAGACAGCGAGCTTCAAGCAAAATATGCTGAGATGAAAGAGCTCTTCAAGAGCGATCAGGAGACCCGCGACATCAAGTACATCGACGTAGCTGTTAAGGCCAGCCAGGACGACATCGATGCTCTCAACCAAGAGATGCAGGAGTATGCAGAAGCATTGGCAGCAGAGGGTGCAGAACCCGCAAAGATTGTTCGCGAGGCTGCAAGCCAAGTTTCCTTCAGCCCACTTCCCGTCAGCAAGAAGGCCCTTCCCACAGACATCGCTGCACAGCTGGATTCCCTCACAGAAGGCTCTCAGAAAGGTCCCTACGTGAATACAAGCGACAACACTATCAACATCGTTCGTCTCCTCTCCAAGGTTAGCCGTCCCGATTCTGTCGAGATTCGTCAGATTGGCGTTCCTGGAGCCGATATGGATGCCATACGTAAAACTGCTGACAGCATCATGACCGCTCTGAACGCAGGTGAAGTGTTCGACAGCATCGCCAAGAAATATGACCAAACAGCCGCCAAGAACTGGTTGACCAGCGCTCAGTACGAAGGAACTCCCATCGATGAGCACAACCGCATCTTCTTAGAGACCATCACCACCGCTCCTCTGAACGTTTACAACAAGATAGAGCTGGAAGGTCAGGGTATCGTCATCGCTCAGGTAACAGATCGTCGCAACATCATCGACAAGTACAACGTAGCTGTCATCAAGCGCGTTCAGGACTTCAGCAAGGACACATACGGCAAGGCTTACAACGACTTCAGTTCATTCCT
>CAMKMK010000018.1 GCA_946413885.1 uncultured Prevotellaceae bacterium | reverse complement strand
CAACGAAACTCTCAATTTTTGGATATTCTCATTTCAAATGCAAATTTACTCATTTTTTTGGATTAAATGCTTGAATCATTCAAGAAAATAGTCTATCGGAATAGGTTAGAGAACAAAGACTCCGTTTTTCATCGTTTCATTTGCAAATTCGCAAGAATATCCGTAATTTTACACCCAATTATCAATGAACTCATTATATAGAATAATGAACATCAGAAAATTTGCCTTGTGCCTTGCTGTTATTCTGACATTCCTAACGAGTGTTGCACAGGATAACATTATTAATATTAAAACCAACAAAATTGGCTCTCCAGTTCAAAACACCATGTATGGTATCTTCTTCGAGGACATCAACTATGCTGCCGATGGAGGACTCTATGCAGAGCTCATCAAGAACCGTTCTTTTGAATTTGTCCCAGACCACCTTATGGGATGGCAGGCCTTTGGTAATGTCACAATCTTTAAGGATGGTCCTTTCGAGAGAAATCCCCATTACGCTCATTTAGTTAGTGCAGGACATTCTGAGCGTTGGACAGGTTTGCAAAATGAGGGTTTCTTTGGGATTGGGCTAAAGAAAGATGCAGACTATCGTTTCTCTGTTTGGGCTCGTGTGCCAGACGGGAAGAAACAAATGCTACGTGTACAATTGAT
The DNA here is from genome assembly GCA_946413885.1 of uncultured Prevotellaceae bacterium. Classification (GTDB taxonomy): domain Bacteria; phylum Bacteroidota; class Bacteroidia; order Bacteroidales; family Bacteroidaceae; genus Physcousia. The sequence goes on along the minus strand of CAMKMK010000018.1, from coordinate 16,572 downwards.
AGATGAATACAGCAAAGACAACAACCAAGAATTTGTCCAAAACGATATTACCGTTTCATCAAAAGATTGGAAGCAGTATACCGTCATCATGAAAAGTCCCCGAACAATTGATAAGGCACAATTACGTATCTTTCTCTGTAATGAGAATGGTAAAAGTGGAGATGGAATTTGTGACGTGGAACATATCAGTCTGTTTCCCACTGACACATGGAAGGGACACGAAAATGGTATGAGAAAGGACTTGGCTCAAGCACTATTTGACTTGCATCCAGGGGTGTTCCGTTTCCCTGGAGGTTGCATTGTGGAAGGAAGTGAACTGGAAACCCGTTATCAATGGAAAAACTCCATCGGTCCGGTGGAGAATCGACCTTATAACAAAAATCGCTGGGAAAGTACATTCACCTATCGTTATTATCCCGACTATTTCCAAAGCTATGGACTTGGTTTCTATGAATATTTTCTACTCTCGGAAGAGATTGGAGCTGAACCCTTGCCTGTTCTGAATGTAGGAATGGCATGCCAATTCCAGAATTGGAATCAGGAGAGCGCTCATGTTCCCTGTACGCTCAATGATTTACAACCATATATCGATGACTGCAATGATTTAATCGAATTTGCCAACGGAGATGCCAAATCCACATGGGGGAAGATTCGTGCTGAAATGGGACATCCAGAACCTTTCAATCTGAAATTCCTCGCTATAGGAAACGAGCAATGGGGTAAATTCTATTTTGATCGTTTGAAAATTGTAGCAGGAGCGGTTCGCAAGGCGCACCCTGAGATTAAAATCATTGGAACCTCAGGTCCCGACTCTGAAGGAGAGAATTTTGATTTAGGTTGGGAAGCTATGCGGAATCAAAAAGTTGATTTGGTAGATGAACACTTTTATCGTCCCATCAGCTGGTTCCTTGACAACATGAGCCGTTATGACAACTATAATAGAAAGGGACCGAAAGTTTTTGCGGGTGAATATGCGTGTCATGACAAAGGGAAGAAATGGAACCATGCAGGTGCCAGCATCTATGAGGCTGCTTTTATGACTGGACTTGAGCGAAATGCGGAGGTTGTTCACATGGCAACTTACGCACCACTCTTTGCCCATGTGGATGGCTGGCAATGGAGACCTGACTTGATCTGGTTTGACAACCTTAAGGTAGCCAAGTCCGTTAGTTACTATGTCCAAGCTCTCTATGCCCAAAATAAGGGCACCAATGTTTTGCCATGTTCCCAATCGGTGATTACTCCCAAGGGAGAAGATGGAATTTTCTCCAGTGCCGTCATTGATGTTGAAAAAGGAGAATACATTGTCAAGATAGTCAATACAACCACTAACAACAAAAGTATTTTCATCAAATTTGACGGACTGAAATCAATCAGTGAAGCACGCCAGATTACATTGGATTGCAGTGATTATGACAAGGAAAACACTGTAGAGTCTCCTTACGCTGTTATTCCTCAAGAGAAAAGCATCACGACGGAAGATAACAGCATTAATCTGACTATTGGTGGTAAACAATTTATTGTTGTCAAAGTAAAGAAATAAAAGTATATGAGTGTTATTGATACCATCAACAGCAATCAAGGAACATCTTTCTCTTTTGAGGTCCTTCCACCCATTAAAGGGAGTGGAACAGATGCTCTGTTCACCACCATAGACAAACTGAAGGAATTCAATCCTCGATACATAAACATAACTACTCATCGCAGCGAATATGTTTATAAGGATTTGGGCAATGGACTCATGCAACGTCAGCGCGTACGTCGTCGTCCTGGTACGATTGCCATTGCAGCAGCTATTCAGAACAAATACAACATCCCTGTAGTTCCACATATTGTATGTAGCGGAAACAATCGCGAGGATTTGGAGTACATGCTACTTGACCTTCAGTTTCTGGGAATAAGTGATCTTCTTGTTTTAAGAGGGGACAAGGCTAAAGACGAATCTTCGTTCAAACCTACTGGAGATGGTCCTGCTCATGCAACTGATCTGATTGATCAAATCAACCGTTTCAACGATGGTTTTTTCGTTGACGGAACTCCTATCAAAGTACCAGGAACTCCTTTTCAATATGGAGTAGCGTGTTATCCGGAAAAACACGAAGAGGCAGCAAATTTGGAAGCAGATATGCAAATTCTGAAGAAGAAAGAAGAGATGGGAGCCAAATATGCCATTACCCAACTTTTCTATGACAACAAAAAGTACTTCGAATTTGTTGATAAAGCAAGAAGCATGGGCATTAACATTCCCATCATTCCTGGCATCAAGCCTTTGAATAAGCTTACACAACTCGTTGTGATTCCTAAGACATTTCATTGTGATTTGCCTGAGGCTTTATATAAGGAAGCATCCAAGTGCAAGACAGACGAAGAGGTATATCGAGTGGGTATCGAGTGGGCAGTTCAACAATGTCACGAATTGCTCCAAAAAGGAGTACCCAGTCTGCATTTCTATACTGTCAGTGCCGTAGACAGCATCTGTGAAATAGCAAAGCAACTTTATTAGGGCTAATGAGATTCAATGAAGTCATAGGACAAGAAGAAACCAAGAGGCATCTCCTCCAGATGGTGCATGAAGATAGACTACCTCATGCAATGATGTTTTGTGGACCTCAAGGAGTAGGAAAACTTCCACTCGCTTTGGCTCTTGCACAATATCTCTTGTGCGAGAATCCTTCCTCGGATGATGCATGCCAACTTTGTTCCAGTTGCAGGATGTTGGAACAATGGTCACATCCTGATCTTCATTTCTCTTTCCCCGTATGTAAAAAAAAGAGTACCGATCATCCTGTATCAGATGATTTTCTCCCAGAATGGCGGGAACAACTTTCCCAATCTCTTTATTTTGACACAGAGAATTGGTTGAATGACATCAAGGCAGAAAATCAACAAATTGTACATTACGTTTATGAAAGTGATTCTTTGCAAAAGAAATTGGCACTAAAAGCTAATCAAGGTGGTCGCAAGGTAATTGTTTTATGGCTTCCTGAACGTATGAACATCGAGATGGCCAACAAATTGTTGAAACTCATTGAGGAACCACCTCAGAAAACCCATTTCTTGTTAGTTAGTGAAGAGCCGGAAATGGTTCTCAGTACGATTCAAAGTCGTGTACAGAGAATCAATGTGCCTGCATTGAAAGAAGAAGAAATTAGTCATGCTCTTCAGTACAATCTGTCCTTACCCCCAGACGAGGCAAATGTAATGGCCCATGTTGCACAGGGCAGCTACACTGAAGCGTTAAAACGCATAGAAGCCGGAAATGAGGAGCAACTTTTCTTTGAACTTTTCAAACAATTGATGCGACAGAGTTATATGCGCAAGATTAAGGAATTGCGCCATTGGGCAGACACTGTGTCCGAGTTGGGAAGAGAACGTCAAAAACGTTTGTTGGTTTTTTACCAAAGACAGATACGAGAAAACTTTATATTCAATTTCCATCGTCATGACTTGAATTATGAAACGACGGAGGAAAATGATTTCAGTATTAATTTTGCACGCTTTATCAATGAAAAAAATGTAATCAAAATCATGGACGAGTTATCTGATGCCCAGCGGGATATTGAGCAAAACGTGAATCCTCGCATGGTGTTTTTCGATTTCGCTCTGAAGATGATAGTATTACTGATTCAATAAGAACTGACATATTATGGAACTAGACTATATTAGTGGATGTGGCGATCATGGATTGTGCCGGAAAGGTTGCGATTGTGGACATTATTGTCAATTAAACGCTTATGACTATCTCGCAGATATTCCTGGGAACGAGGAAATAACAGATTTAGTAGAGGTACAATTCAAGAATACACGAAAAGGATATTATCGCAACACTAATCATCTACCTCTTGAAAAAGGAGATATTGTGGCTGTGGAAGCTTCACCTGGGCACGACATTGGCACCGTGACTTTAACGGGAAAGCTCGTTAACCTTCAAATTAAAAGAGCGAACCTCAAGAGTATGGACGACATAAAGCGTATTTATCGCAAGGTTAAGCCCGTGGATATGGAAAAATACAACGAAGCCAAAGCCCGTGAGCATGACACCATGATCCAAAGTCGCCAGATTGCAAAAGACCTGGGACTTGAAATGAAAATTGGTGACGTAGAATATCAAGGTGATGGCAATAAAGCTATTTTTTACTATATCGCTGATGGACGTGTTGATTTCCGACAGTTAATAAAAGTGTTAGCAGAAGCATTCCACGTCCGTATTGAAATGAAACAAATTGGTGCACGACAAGAAGCTGGTCGAATCGGAGGATTCGGTCCCTGTGGACGTGAACTATGTTGTGCCACTTGGATGAAAAACTTTGTCAGTGTCAACACAGGGGCAGCTCGTCTTCAAGACATTAGTCTAAATCCTCAGAAACTGGCTGGTCAATGTGCAAAACTGAAATGCTGTCTCAACTATGAAGTTGACCAATACATGGAGGCAAGCAAAAAGCTCAGCAGCAAAGAAATCGCCCTACACTCGCAAGAAGGAGATTATTATTATTTCAAAGCTGACATCCTAAGTGGAATGATAACCTATTCCACTGATAAGCATCTGGCAGCTAATTTGGTAACTATTCCCGCCAAACGTGCCTTAGAAGTTATTGCCATGAATAAGGAAGGGAACAAGCCTGACACTTTAGAAGAAGTAGGACATAAGGTAGCAGAACGCCCCATAGATTTGGCTATTCAAGAAGACCTCAATCGTTTCGACAAGAAGAAAAAGAAGAAAAAGAAAAAAAACAATCGAAATAGAGAAGAAGAAAAAGGAAAAAATCCACAGCTAGACAATGGAACTAATGCGGGTTAAGTTTCTTCTTTTGAGTATTTTAGTATTGCACCTCGTTTCCTGCCAAAAAAAAACGTTAGTTCACGAGTACAAACATGTTAATGCAGATGGATGGAGGCGATCTGATACCATCGCATTTCAAATCCCATTGGTAGAAGAGAGTGGAATCTATGAGGTTTCAGTAGGTTTACGTCTTCGTGACAAATTCTCTAATGAGGAGGTGTATGTCACAACAGAACTCCATTTAGATGAACCTACTGTGAACATGAAGAATACCACCTGTATCACTGCAACGGATCAAGATGGAGAACTCTTAGGCTATGGTATAACTTATCATCAATACGAACAACCCTGCATGAAAATTCGACTTCAAAAGGGGCAGCATGGAAAGATCATGGTATATCATAACACAAACAAGGAGGTACTATCTCACCTCACTGACATTGGAGTCTGCATCGATCGTTAATGCTGCAAGCGATTTCTTCCTGCATCTATTCTTAGGAAGATAAATAGCAATATCGTAAATCCCCACAAGGAAGATCCTCCGTAACTGAAGAAAGGTAAAGGGATACCTATCACTGGTGTCAGTCCCAACACCATACCCACATTAATGAACACATGGAAAAGGAATACACTTACCACACAATATCCATAGATACGTCCAAAAGGGTAGGGTTGCCTTTCCGCTAGATGAATCAATCTTAAGATTAGGAACAGAAATAAAAGCAAGACCATGGAACATCCCACAAAACCTTCTTCCTCACCTACTGTACAAAAAATGAAGTCTGTATCTTGTTCGGGCACATATTTCAACTTAGTTTGAGTACCATTCAAAAAGCCTTTTCCCTTCAGACCACCCGAACCAATAGCAATCTTTGCTTGTATGACATTATATCCTGCTCCTCTCGGATCGTCTTCAAGTCCCAGAAGTACTCTAATTCTAGTCTGCTGGTGAGGTTGCATTACGTTGTCCAACACAAAACTGGCAGAATAATAGAATAGCAAGGAACCCAAAGCAAAAAGTCCAATGTAGAAAAAACGAGCCACCCGTTCCTTCAGGGCAGCATAGAAAAGATATAAGATCATCAGAACGCATACGACCAACTGAACCCAAGTCATATCGAATGGGATCACATACTTGCAGAAAATCAGAGCAACCGTCATAGCGACTATTCCAAAAAAGAATACCCGTAAAACGTAACTGGATCGCTGCGTATAAACCCACATCATGCCAGAAGTGAAGAGAAGAACCAGCAATAGAACAATCGCTTTGCCCGTACTGACAACTTCAAGTCCCCATAAAGGTTCCTCCGCAAAACGAACTCCAACCACGAAATATACGACTGCTGCCACACCAGCAAAAAGAATACTTCCCGGCATGCCTTCTCGGTACATCATCAAGAAGAAACAGAGATAAACCAAAGCCGAACCGGTTTCTTTCTGCAGTACGATAAGGCCCATAGGTATGATAATAAGGGAAATGCAAAGCAAAAAATCACGCCACTTACCCATATTAAACCCGTATGAGCCCATCACTTTCGCAACACATAGTGCTGTTCCAAATTTGGCAAATTCTGCAGGTTGAATGCTGAAACTTCCTACCTTGATCCAACTCAAAGAACCTTTGATGTCATGTGAGAGGTAAGGCGTCGCTGCCAACAGAATAAGGAATCCTATATATATAACATAAGAAAGAGATTCTATCAGCCTATCATCGATGGACAGGATAATCATACCCAAAAGCATAGAAGTCCCTATCCAAACGATCTGCATGCCTGAACGGGTTTGAAAATCCAAGAAGTTTCCGCCTTGATCAAAATCGTAACTGGCACCACATACACTCATCCATCCCATAGCCAAAAGAATGAGATAAATCAAGATGGTAAACCAATCTAACGATTGAAATATACCTCTGCTTTTTTCTTTATTACTGTTCTGTGTTGCCATTGACATAGAAGGTGGGTGAATAAAGATATTTGTGTTCAAACATATCTGCCTTATGCATACTTGCAGGCGATAATTTACCATTAATATGTTGCTCCATCATCAATGCGCCAATAGGCACACCATAGGTTGCTCCCCAAGTGCCGTTCTCCACATAGACGCAGATAGCTATTTTGGGATTATTCATGGGAGCGAATCCCATAAATACGCTGTGGTCTTGACCATGAGGATTTTGAGCAGTACCCGTCTTTCCACACACCTCATACCAAGGATTGTTGGCAACACGGCAGGTTCCACCCAATACAGCCTGCCGCATTCCTCTAACCACAACCTCATAATTAGCCCTATCCACCATCGTATAGTGCTTTCTTGTATAAGTGGTATCCAGAGATTCACCCTGAATTTCTTTCACCACATGAGGTGTGATATAGTAACCACGATTCGCTATCGTAGCGCCTAAATTAGCTATTTGCAAAGGTGTCAGGTTTACTTCACCTTGACCAATGGATATGCTGATTACAGTCAAGCCATTCCAGGATTCTTTGTATGCTTTATCATAAAAGGCTGCATTTGGAATAAGACCACGTTTTTCACCAGGCAAATCAATACCCAACTGATAACCAAATCCCATAGAGACCATATAGTCCTTCCATCGGGTCATTGCTTCCTGTACGGTACTGTATTTTTTGCGATTGCCAAGCATGTGGTAAAGTCCCCAACAGAAATATCCATTGCATGAGGTTGCAATGGCAGGCACCAAAGGTAAGGGAGACCCATGACCATGGCAACCTACTGTCAAACCCCTATAATGAAAACCACGAGAACAAGGATAGGCTGTATTGGGTGTAATGATCCCTTCCTGCAGGAAAGTCAAGGCTTGTCCTGTTTTGAATGTTGACCCTGGAGGATATTGTCCCATGATAGCACGATTCAAGAGTGGTTTGTGAGAATCTTTGCTCAAAAGCAAATGATTCTTGCCCCTTTGCCGACCTACCATCATACGAGGATCGTATGTGGGACTGGAAACCATACAAAGAACCTCACCTGTACTAGGTTCTATTGCCACAATACTTCCTAATTTACCTCGCATCAATCTTTCTCCCAATACCTGTAAATCGAAATCTATGCTCAACGTAAGATCTTTTCCTGGTACCGGTGATTGATCAAACTTTCCGTTTTGATACTTTCCTTTGATACGTCCCCTGGCATCTCGTAACAAAATTTCTGTACCCTTCTCTCCACGCAATTGCTTTTCGTAGGCACGTTCCACTCCTAATTTGCCAATATAGTCTCCACCTTGATAATAATCATCTGCCTCAATATCGGCAGGACTAACTTCTGCTACATCACCCAAAATATGAGCAGCATTGGGATATCGATATTGACGGATACTACGTTTTCGAATATAAAAACCAGGGAATCGGAATAACTTCTCTTGGAAACTGCTGAACTCTTCTGTAGAAAGTTGACTCATGAAAAGTTGCTGAGTGTATTTACTGTAACCAGGATTACGTCTGGGATCTTGGATTTCAGCCATACGATAATCATACCATTCACGGGTAATCCCTAAGCTCTCACACAAATCCAACGTGTCAACTCCCTCTTGTTCTGTCATCACCACCATGACATCGTATGCCGGCTGATTATAGACCAACAGTTTTCCATTCCTGTCCGAAATGCCTCCACGAGCAGGATATTGTATTCGTTTCAAAAAAGCGTTGGAATCAGCATTGCGTTTAAAGTCCTCACTCAACATTTGCAAAGAGAAGAGACGCAGTAAATAGACCAGAATGATGACTATTGCAACTCCACCAATGACAAATTTTCGTTTCTCTAACTCGTAGTCTTTTGCCATGGCTTCTCCTCCTATGTTTTACGACCACGGAAGGATTCCAGTGTCAGAACTATTACTATAGTTAATGCATAACTGCCAACAAACGTCAACAAAAGATCACGATAATTATAGAAAGAAAAGCATTCCAAGAGGAAATAGCAAACCTCTTGAATCAACGCAATCAACATGATATAACGAACATGATTCCACTTCCCCATGGAACGATAAGTTGGTACCATATCTTCCACCGCATCTTTAGGTGCCATTGCATGCAACAGATTTGGCTGAACGAAACCTGTAAACACCATAGATGCAGCCGTTAATCCAGGGGTGTTGGAAAAAGCATCCAGAATAATTCCTATAACAAACGACCAGAGAAGTGTTCCTATACGATTGGCATTCAATGGGAAATAAAGCAAGAAGGCGACGTAAACTAAAGGAGTAGCATATCCGAGGAAATGTATATGATTCAGCATCAGTACCTGAAAAGCTATCAGTACCAGCATCTGCAACAACCTTATGAGTAGGGTTATTATCATCCTTCTGTTTCCTTAACTTAATATGACTGCATTTCCAAAGAGTCCAATTCCATCTGGTTTTCTTGGACCACGACACACACATCTCTCAGTCTGGACAAATCGGTACTTAACTGAACTTCCAACTGATAAGATAGTCCATCATCTGAGTTGTGAATCTGTGCAACTTTCCCAACAAAGATACCTGCAGGAAAAACATTGCTGTAACCACTTGTTTCCACTATATCGCCAACATGGAATTTTGCATGTCGAGGAATATCATCGATATATGCTTGCAGGGGATTTCCTCCACGCCATTTCAGGTATCCAAAAAAATCTGTGTTGCGCAAACGGCAACTGATGCTGGATTTACTGTGTAGGATAGGCATTATCAATGAATAATGATTGCTCGTCTGAAAGACAATCCCTACCACACCCGTTCCACTGACTACACCCATTTCAGGTTTTACTCCATCCAATTCTCCACGATTGATAGTCATGTAGTTGTCCTTGTCACGAATGCTGTTATTTATTATCTGAGCAGGAATCAGATGCACGTCCTTCAACAGGTCGGCCAAGACTTTTTCAGTATAAGAGGAATCCTTCTTCAGTCGAGTCAATTCATCGCGCATAACATTCATGTTATACTGAAGCACTAAGTTCTCATGTGTCAGTTTCTTGTTGTTATCTGCCAGATGAACGTATTCCATAACCTTCGCTTCCCAATTCAGAACGGTACCAGTCAATGCATTAGCTTGGGTAAACCAAACACTACCTTGATAACGATTGAATTGGAATAGCAGATACCCACATGTGATCTCCAATACCAAAAAGACGAACCAGTGGGCATTAGCACTTAACCGATCAAAAAAATCCCTCAACGCTCTCCTACATCAAGAAAGAGAAATTGTGTATATTCTTCAAAGCCACGCCTGTACCCTTAGCCACACTATGCAAGGGGTCATTTGCCACGTGGAACGGAATGTTGATCTTGTCTGTCAAACGCTTGGCTAGTCCACGTAAGAGAGCACCACCACCCGTCAGATAAATCCCGTTGTGAACAATGTCCGCATACAACTCTGGAGGAGTATCTTCCAAAGCGCTCAAGACGGCTGCTTCAATCTTGGCAATTGTTTTCTCTAAGCAATGAGCAATCTCTTGATAACATACAGGGACCTCCATAGGCAAAGCAGTAATACGATTGGGACCATGCACTACATAATCCTCGGGAGCCTCTTCGCCCAAGTCTGTCAAAGCAGCACCAACGTTAATCTTTATACGTTCCGCCATACGCTCGCTGACTTTTACGTTATGCTGACGGCTCATGTATTCTTGGATATCAGCAGTAAACTCATCACCTGCAATACGCAAGCTCTTGTCTGCCACAATACCTCCTAGAGATATTACAGCAATCTCAGTGCTTCCACCACCTATATCAACAATCATGTTGCCTTCGGGAGCAAGTACATCTACTCCAATACCGATAGCTGCAGCCATAGGTTCGTATATCAAATATACCTCACGACCACCAGCATGCTCTGCACTATCACGTACAGCACGTAGTTCAACCTCAGTACTTCCACTGGGGACTCCTATAACCATTTTCAGGCTAGGAGTAATCAATCGGTTACCTGAATGAACCATCTTGATTAAACCACGCATCATCTGTTCACAGGCATTGAAGTCTGCAATTACACCGTCTCGCAAGGGACGAATGGTGCGGATATCCGGATTTGTCTTCTCATACATCATCTTGGCACGCTCACCCACAGCTATCATGTGCTCTGTCTTACGATCCAAGGCTACTACGCTGGGCTCGTCCACCACAATCTTGCCATCACTGATAATGATGGTGTTGGCGGTACCCAAGTCCATTGCTATTTCTCTATTCAGTGAAAACCACCCCATTTTTCAAATCAATATCAAAATTATTTATTATCTTGTTTCTCTCATTATAAACCTTTCTCAAAATAGGAATGAATGGCAGTGTCGTAGTGACTGCTCACGCCAAACGCTTGAGTGGCAAACCAACGACGATCCTCGAGGTCCGTCTCGCAACCTTTCTTTTGCAATAAATCCAGCAAAGGTTTGTATTCTGACTTCGAAGGAACGATAACCACATCACGGAAATTCTTAGCGCCAGCACGGATTAGACTGATGCCACCGATATCAATCTTTTCGATGATGTCTGCTTCACTGGCCCCACTGGCTACAGTTGCTTCAAAAGGATACAGATCCACGATGACCAAATCTATTTCAGGGATCTCATACTGCGTCATTTGCTCTTGGTCACCAGTTAATTCTCTTCGCCCAAGTATTCCACCAAAGATTTTAGGGTGAAGGGTTTTCACGCGACCACCTAAAATACTGGGATAACTGGTTACATCTTCTACTTTCTTGCATGGAATTCCCAAAGATTCAATGAAACTTTGCGTACCACCCGTGCTCAGCAATTCCACTCCCAAAGCATTCAAGGTACGAAGAATTTCCTCTAATCCATCCTTATGGAAAACAGAGACCAATGCTCTTTTGATTTTTCTTGTTTCTGCCATATCTCTATTCAGTTTCTTTTTTTGTTGTGCAAAATTACAATTTTTCCCTCACACGTACACCACGCAAAAGGGAAAATTTACAGAAAACTTTGTTTTGGGATTTGTTCTTTCAAAATCTTCTATCCAATTTGATATAAACATTCTCCCATTTGTGACTTCCAGAACCAACGCAAACGGTCAGATTGGGGTGGCAATCTCCGTAGTCGACATATACTGATAGATGATATCACACGAGATTACCTTCCAACACAAGTTTTGTAATAATTTTTTCAGTCCCTTGCTCCACGGGTATGAGAAGAAGCAGAGGAATTCGAAATGATATCATTCGGCAGGTATGGATGTTGCTGGTTGGTTACACTGATGCCAATGCTCATGCTGGCTTTTTCTCCTAATCTCATATTGAATTCTCCTCCAACGGTCGTGCTGGGATTGCCTAACCCTAACATGGGCAAAAACATTCCCTTCTGTCCACCCAAAACACCAAAATCGTGCATCAAGAAACCCGTGACAGACATGCGATCATTTATCTGGTAATCAGCGAGTCCTATCACTCCTACTGTATTAACTTGTTGACCAAACATACGGAAGTTAGAATAATAGCCTCCCAATGCTCCGGTCCATCTGCCATTCTTGCTCGTTGGCAAGACATACAAGCCTGCCAGACTGGTAAAAAAAGAAGCTCCCTTCCATGGGTTGTGCTTGCCAAAGCCTACATTCACGCCAGCGCTAATCTGTCCATTAAGTCCTTGATGCATATCCCATGTGTTCATTCCCACATTCCCCATCCAAGGCAAAACTACAGGAACAGGACTTGGATCCAAACATTCCTCTACTGCCGATTCAAAGGTTTGCAAGGAATCTTGTTTCTCCGCCTCTTGAGCTATCATAGGCAAGGAGAAGCAAGTCACCAATAACCATAGGAATACCTTCATATGTTTCATGCGGCAAAGTTACAAATTCTTTTTGATTCCATCAAATATTTTAGACTTATTTAAGTTTGCGACTTTTCCCTATTCTTAATTCAAGGTAGAGAGCAATTTTTCAGCTATTTTAACGCTCTATTAGCCCACAACAAGAAAAAAAGAAGATTTTTTATTGTTTTTTGGAAAAATAAGAGTATATTTGCACGTTATTAACTTTAAAAACATAAACTCTGATTGAACTTTTGAATAAAATACACTACACTTAATACGATGAAACGAATAAAGTTTTTTTTGTCCGCAGCAATTTTGCTGGCCATCATTGGCTGCAAAGAAGAAATTGACACTTCTTCGCGTTATGTCTTCAAGGAAGAGACCATCACAAGTTATTTGGGGAAACATGCGCAATACAGCGAGTATTATGAATTGATGGCTCATGTACCTGTGAGTCCAATGACAAAAACCAATGTACGCCAATTGATGAGTGCTCGTGGTAATTACACTTGCTTTGCTCCTACCAACGATGCTATCCATACCTATCTTGATACATTGGTTAGCCAAGGCGTTATCACCGAACCTACTTGGAGTTCTTTCCGCGACAGCGTCACCCTCGACTCTATCCGTAAGGTAATTGTTTACAACTCCATTATCGATGGTGGTGATGAGATATACTACGAGACAGCGACATTCCCTTACACACAGGATGCCGAGATTCCTCATCCCAATATGTACGATCGTAAGTTGAGCATTCATTATTGCGATAATCCAGACAGCATTCTGGTCAACGACTGTGCTATCAACGTCCGCAACCGTGATATTCCTGCCATCAATGGCGTCATTCATGCTATGGATCAAGTGATTGCGCCCAGCAACAACACGTTGGCATATCTCCTCCAAAGCTATATCGATGAAAACAAGGAAGGTTATCATGTGGCTGCCCTTTTGGTTAGAGCCGTAGGTTTGATGGATTCCTTGGATATGGTTCGTGATGAGGCTTACGAGACTCTCTACCAGTCAGGCGCTCTTCCTGAGCAGGAGTCCAACAACGGTGAGGTCTTTTATACCCCTCAGCATCGTTACTTTGGCTTCACATATTTTGCTGAGACCGATGAGTTTTGGGCAGAAGAACTTGGCAAACCCGCTTTGGACATTACGGTCAACGATATTGTCGATTACCTTGTAGCTAACAACATCTATCCGGATGCTATAAATGACGAGAACTACAAGAACGAGAATAACCTGCTCAATCGATTTGTAACCTACCACCTCTTGCCCATGCGATTGGCTACCGACCGTTTGGTCAATCACTATAATGAAAAAGGTTACAACACCAGCAACAAGACTCCTTCAGTCGCCATCATGGAGTATTATACCACTATGGGTAAACGTCGTTTGATCAAACTCTTCGAGAGTCGTGAAAGCAATGGTGTCTATATCAATCGTTTCCCCAATTTGAGCAATGGCCGTCATGGCACCTACCATGAATTGAGTTGTGATCCTGAGAAGGAAGGTATCAAGGTGGGAGCTCCCAATCTGGAAGGAGAGAACAATGTCCGCAATGGTATTATCTATCCTCTCGATAAATTATTGACCTATTCAGATGGATCGCGCAACAACCTGCAACGCGAGCGTATTCGTTGGAATGTTACTGCCATGTGGCCTGAATTCATGAGCAACGACATCCGTCTCTCTGAGATTACCGATGCTCGTCACAAAAGCGTTTATATCCCCACCGACAACCAGTACAAATATCTGAATGATGTGGAGATCAGGGATGAAACCCAATTCTTCTACTGGACAGGTCGTGGCAATGGTTGGCAGAACATGCAGGGTGACGAGATGACCATCCGCGGCTTATTCGAGTGTACCATGCGACTCCCACCCGTACCTCGTCGTGGTACGTATGAACTTCGTTTCGCCATCCAGTGTGGTGGTAACATGCGTGGTATGGTTCAGTTCTACTGGGGTAGCGATACCGACAAACTGGCTGCGATGGGTATTCCTATGGATCTCCGCCAAGGTACGGAATACCGCTATACCAAGGCAGGAAACATTCCCAGCGACATTGGATATGCTGCAGATTCTGAAGATGACGACTACAATGCAGAGGTTGACAAGCGTATGCGTAACAATGGCTTCATGAAGGGTTGCGAGCAATATTGTGCTGGTGGACCTGGAGCTTCCTCCATGATGCGTGCATCCAATATCTGTGTTCGTCGTATCATCATTCGTGAGACAATGGATCCCGATGAGACCTATTACATCCGCTTCAAGACTGTAATGGACGATCCTACCCGTTACTTCTACATGGACTATTTGGAGTACTGCGCTAAGGAAGTTTATGACAACCCCAGCGAGCCTGAAGATATCTGGTAATTCTCTGCGGGAATCCTAACATACAGAGAGAGAATAGAACGTCTGATCGACAGTGTCTAATCTCTCTCTTTTTTTAACGACTGGCAATATATACCTTATTTATATATAAGGAACTCGTATATATCTTGGACATATAGGAACTGGAAACTCCATGCTAAGGTAAATGTTAAATGACAAAGATGAACGTTAAGCAACTTCTACTTCTGGGAGGCATCGCAATGATGGCTTCACCTTTGATGGCGGACGAGTACAGTGTGACCTCTCCCAATGGAAACATCCAGTTATCCGTCCATTTGGAGGATGGCCAGTTGAGTTATACCGTTACTAATGGTGAACATACTTTGGTCGAGGAATCTCCTTTGGGAATTGTCACCACAATCACGGACTTGAGTCAAAACCTCACGTATGTCACACATTCCACAACAGAAGTCAATGATACATATACCCTCCCTGTAGGAAAACGTTCCACTTACACGGATCACTGCAACGAGTTCTCCCTAACGGTACAGAACACCAGCAATTGGAAATGCACGGTTCAATTCCGGCTCTATGACGATGGTTTTGCTTTCCGTTATGTCGTACCACGCCAGCGTGGTCGATCGGAACTCACAATCAAGGAAGAGAAGAGTCGCATCAAGGTCAGCGACTTTAGTTACTGCATTGCATGCAAGTTCATTGGCAACATCCAGAGTCCCAATTATCCTTATGAAGGTCTGTATAGCCAGTACAACTGGAACCAATTGCTCAACTTGAGTGACCGTCGTCTGAATGCACCCGTTCTTATTAGCGATGGCAAAGATTACATGTTGCTCAGCGAGGCAGCCAACGTAGGCACGTATTGTGCATCCCTTCTCAAGGCAGAAGATGCCCAAGGTACTTTCTCGTTCAGTCCGACGGGTAACCACAAAGACTATGCAGAGGATAAAAACCAATTGGTTACCACCACTTTCCCTGCCTGCACGCCTTGGCGCATGGCCATCGCAGGGAGTCTGGCTACCGTCTTCGAGTCTGTTATGACAGAAAACCTCAACGCTCCCACCGAAATGACCGACACCGATTGGATCAAACCTGGTCGCTCTGCTTGGTATTGGGGTGGCTCAGACGGAAACAACAAAGAGATTCGTGAGGATGTGTATGGCGGATTGGAAGCTGCCGAGACACGTTTTGCCGACTTCGCTGCTGAGATGGGTTACGAATATACGCTGGTCGATGGAGGTTGGAATAGCTCCTGGGTACAGAATGTCATCCGTCATGCCAATAAGAAAGGAGTCCAGGTTCTCCTCTGGGCTACTGCGCGGCTCTCTAACAATACAGACTTCTCCAATGCTTCGATGGAGAACACATTGAAGAAATGGAAGCAATGGGGTGTCAAGGGCATTAAGATCGATTTCTGGGAAGATGATTCCAAGGAAACGATGCTGCGTATGGAGAACCTGATCAAATTGGCAGCCAAATACAAGATGCTGGTCAATTTCCATGGTTGCAGTCGTCCCTCAGGACTTCGACGCACCTATCCCCACCTGATGACACAGGAAGGCATCTACGGTGGAGAGTGCAATTTCTGGGCTTACAAAAACGTTACGGCAGATCATCACATCAACCTTTTCTTCACCCGTAATGTGGTGGGAGCAGCCGATTACACGCCAGGTGACTT
>CAMKMK010000017.1 GCA_946413885.1 uncultured Prevotellaceae bacterium | reverse complement strand
AAACTGAAAAAATGGAACATATTACCTGCCAACTATAGTGGTATAACATCCATCGGAGATAGTTTTTATGCCATTGTTTCCGATGAAGAATTAGAAGCTGGATTTTACGTGTGGAACATTCAAATTGACCTCAATACGGGAAAACTCATTTCTATTCAGCAACAAGGATGGAGAGGTGTACCTTATGATGTCGATCGGGATGCCGAAGGAATAGCTTTTTGTCCAGATCGCCAAAGTCTTTTCATCAGTGGAGAGGCTGATCAGAGAATCATAGAACATCAACTTGATGGCACTCTTACAGGCTATGAACTTCATATACCCGATGGTATGACAAAAGACAATATACAAAGCAATCGTGGATTCGAGGCACTAGGATATGATGAAAAAAAACAAGTTTTCTGGACAACAACAGAGAGCAACTTAATTAACGATACAGCACAACAACTTCGTCTTCAAAGTTTTGGAGTTGACTTGATACCCAAACAACAAATACCATACAAATTGGATTCAGAACAATCTAAAAATCACGGACGCGACCATTATCATGGCGT
Organism: uncultured Prevotellaceae bacterium; assembly: GCA_946413885.1. Classification (GTDB taxonomy): domain Bacteria; phylum Bacteroidota; class Bacteroidia; order Bacteroidales; family Bacteroidaceae; genus Physcousia. The sequence continues at coordinate 17,175 of CAMKMK010000017.1, read as the reverse complement.
AGTAGCTATCACACCTCTTAAAGATGAAACACTATTGATATTGGAGCGCGAAGCACGTATTTCCAAAAGCTATAACGGTAGTCGCTGCTGGTGTAAACTTTATCGTTTCAATATTGAAACAAACATGAAAATCTTGATTGAAGAATGGAAAACCCGTTTCACTGCGAGCAATACTCGATTTGCCAATTACGAAGGAATGTGCCTTGGTCCTACTCTTACTGACGGACGACAGACCGTGTTGTTGATAAGCGATTCTCAAGCTGGATATGGTCGTGGACCATGGCATCTGAAAGACTGGTTGAAGATAATTACACTGAATTTTTGAAAATTTCTATGAATTCGCTTGCACAGGCGCGAGGGATTTTTTACTTTTGTACTTAATATTTTTATACCTTATAAGCGAATGAGCCCTACAAAGCTAAACCATCTGCTCAAACAGACCATCACTGAACTATCGGAAAGCTGTTCTCTGCATGGTCTCTTTCATGAGCACCACGATGGAGATCCCTTGCCATCAGGTCCTATTTTATCCGAAATCGTGGAATTATGCCGTAGTATTATTTTCCCAGGCTTTTATGGTCAATCTACAGTAAGCAATCAAACCCTTCCTTATCACATAGGAGTAAATATTGAGCAACTCTACAACCTATTGAGTGAACAAATTCTGGCAGGACTCTGTTTCAGCAAAAAAGAAATCGAAGATCGAGGAAACACAGTCCAACGTGCCCAAATGCTTGCTGCTGCTTTTATAGAGAAACTTCCTGATTTGAGAAAAATTCTGGCAACTGATGTAGAGGCCACATTCACTGGCGACCCTGCTGCTGAATCCTACGGAGAGATCATCAGTTGCTATCCCGTTATAAAGGCTATTACTAACTATCGCATCGCTCATGAATTACTTCTGTTAGGTGTACCACTTATTCCTCGCATAATTACGGAGAAGGCTCACAGCGAGACAGGGATCGACATTCATCCTGCAGCTTCCATTGGCCATCATTTTACCATCGATCATGGAACGGGTGTAGTAATTGGTGCCACTTGTATCATTGGCAACCATGTGAAACTCTATCAAGGTGTTACCCTTGGCGCCAAAAGTTTCCCCCTTGACGAGAATGGACATCCCATCAAAGGAATTCCTCGACATCCTATCTTGGAAGACAATGTTATCGTATATAGTAATGCCACCATCTTGGGTCGCATCACAATCTCCCAAGGGACCGTTATCGGTGGTAACATTTGGGTTACCCAGGGTACAAAGCCTGGTGAACAACTTATTCAAAGCAAAACAAGAAAAGGCAATATAAAAGACGCTATCATTCGTCCTGAAGATTTTGGAGGATTATAAAAACATGGAATTTGAGATGATTGCCAAGACCTTTCAAGGTCTGGAAACCGTGTTGGCAACAGAACTGATTGACTTAGGAGCCAACAATATACAAATTGGACGCCGTATGGTGTCATTCACGGGAGACAAGGAAATGCTTTATCGAGCCAATTTCCAACTTCGTACTGCTATTCGTATACTGAAACCTATCAAGCATTTTCGTGCTACTTCAGCTGATGAAGTCTATGATGCTGTGAAACAAATTGATTGGACCGAGTTTTTGTCTAATGAAACCACTTTTGCCGTAGACAGTGTGGTTTTCAGTACCGAATTCCGTCATAGTAAATTCGTTGCATACAAAGTAAAAGATGCCATCGTCGACCAGTTCCGAGAGAAGACTGGCGAGCGTCCCAACATCCGTATTACTAATCCCGACCTACAACTCAACATTCATGTGGCAGAGTATGATTGTACCCTTTCATTGGACAGTAGTGGCGAGAGTTTGCACCGCCGTGGATATCGTCAAGAGACAGTGGAAGCTCCTTTGAATGAGGTTCTGGCTGCTGGCATTATCATGTTGACGGGTTGGAAAGGCGATTGTGACTTGATAGACCCTATGTGTGGCAGTGGAACAATTCTTATTGAGGCAGCTCTGATTGCGCGAGGCATTTCTCCCGGTATTTTCCGCAAGGAATACAACTTTGAAAAATGGTCTGATTTCGATGAGGAACTATTTCAGCGCATATATGAGGATGACAGCCGAGAAAGAAACTTCGAGCATCACATTTATGGCTATGACATAAATCACAATGTCGTGAAGATAGCCGAAACAAATGTAAAAGCCGCTGGATTGAGCAAGGAAATCAGCATAGAACAAAAGGATTTCAAAGATTTTACCCAACCCGAGAAGAAAAGTATCATCATCACGAATCCCCCATATGGAGAACGCATTTCTACTCCTGATCTACTGGGGCTATACCAAATGATTGGCGAACGATTGAAACATCAGTTTGTAAATAATGAGGCATGGGTGTTGAGTTATCGCGAGGAATGTTTTGATCAGATTGGTCTTAAAGCTTCACTCCGCACTCCTCTTTTCAACGGATCATTAGAATGCGAATTACGCAAATACCAGATTTTCCAAGGAAAATTTGATGAAATGCGTGCTCATGGGGGTGATATCAAAACGGCTCAAGAACGTCGCATGATGGCTGACAAGAAACGATTTAAGCAACACCGCGAATTCAAAAATCGTTTGGAAGAAGACTCCGAAGAGAGAGAACAATTCAAGGAACGTCGAGGTTTTGGACGTGATGGATATCGAAACAAGTTCCGTAGTGAAAAACATGAGGATCGTCGTGACTATCGTGGAAATCGTGACGACTGGCATGGAAATTCTCGAGGGAATGACAAGAAAGAACGTCGAAACAGTTTCCGCAACAATGATTACGACAACCGCAGAAATGGTTCCCGTGGAAGTGATGATCGACGAGAAAGGAAAAGTGATCGTAACCGTGGAGGCAACTATCCTTATGACCGTAATAAATATGGACGCAGAAATTTTTCACAAGATGAAGATTAACCGTATATGCTTTACTTTGTTAATCCTAATTACCATGAATGTGAATGGTGAAGCACAAAAACTTTTCACGTTGGAAGAACTAAACTTTGGAGGAAAGAATGCTTACAATTACGTTCCTCAGCGATGGAAATATTATTGGTGGGGTAATAAATTAGTAGATGGGAACCAAGAAGACAATCTTTTTCTCAATCCTGCAACAGGAAAAGCACTGAAAGACAAATGCATTATACGAGATCAACTTCTGTCTGCATATGGTTTATCTGCCGATGAGAATGTTCATTTTGATGGTTTCCCTTATAGCAATCAATCACTCTTACTCAATACTGTTAAGGGAGAACGCTCACTGGTGGACTTCAACGAATGGAAAGTCATTTGGCGTCAAAGCGCTGAAGGTTCTTTAGAATGGAACAAGGTTTCTCGTGCTGATGCTTTTTTGCGCGACTATAATTTATGGATCCGTTACGCTGATGGGCATGAGGTGCAACTTTCTAAAGATGGTTCTCGCGAGATTGTATATGGACAAAGTGTTCATCGCGATGAATTTGGTATTCACAAGGGAACTTTCTGGAGTAAAGATGGGCAAAAGCTGGCTTTCTATCGTATGGACCAAAGTATGGTGGCAGATTATCCTCAAGTCAACACTTTTAGTCGTGAAGCTTCCTTAGAGCCTGACAAATATCCGATGGCTGGAATGACTTCCCACAAAGTTACCATAGGCATCTTTGACCTCCAAAGAGAAGAAACAACATGGCTTAATTTGGGCGATGTCACTAATCGATATTTTACCAATCTTGCATGGAGTCCCGATGGAAATATCCTCTATCTTTTTGAGCTAAATCGCGACCAAAATCATTGTACTCTGGATGCCTACGATGTCATTACAGGAAATAAGCTGAAAACTCTTTATACAGAAGATTCTCAAAAATATGTGGAGCCTTTGCATCCCATTACTTTCCTTCCTTGGGACAATGAAAAATTCATTTATTGGAGTTGGAAAGATGGTTATACTCATCTTTACTTAATGAACGTAAATGGGAAGGAACTTGGCCAATTGACCAAGGGAAATTGGGTCGTGAAAGAATTAATAGGTTTTTGCCCTTCCACAAAAAGCATTATCATCACCAGCAAAGAGGCAGGCGATCTGCAAAAAAACATCTATAGTATCAACTTGAAAACGCTGAAGCGCACTTTGCTAGACAATGGGAAAGGTGTCCATCAAGCTCGTCTTTCCGAAGATGGTCTTTACGTATTGGATACCTGGCAGGAACCTGATGTGCCCCGCAAGTGTGCTGTGACAAGCACTAAGACAGGAAAAAGTGTGTTGCTTCAGACTGCTCCCGACCCTTGGGATGGTTGGTATCAACCCATTTTTGAAAACGGTATTGTGAAAGCTGCAGATGGAATTACTGATCTTTTTTGGCGCATGGTAAAACCCGCTGATTTTGATCCCTCTAAAAAATATCCTACTGTAATATATGTCTATGGAGGCCCTCATGCTCACAATGTAGAAGCATCTTGGCATTGGGGCTCTCGTTCATGGGAAACTTATATGGCTCAAAAAGGTTACATTTTGTTTATTCTGGACAATCGTGGCAGTGAAGACCGTGGTCGCGATTTTGAACAAGTAACCTTCCGGCATTTAGGACAAGAAGAGATGAAAGACCAAATCTGTGGTGTGAATTATCTGAAAACTCTTCCTTATGTAGATACTGACCGATTGGGAGTTCACGGATGGAGCTATGGTGGTTTTATGACTACTTCCCTTATGACCAATTACCCCGATGTTTTCAAAGTGGGTGTTGCAGGTGGCCCTGTCATTGATTGGAAATACTATGAGGTCATGTATGGTGAACGCTATATGGATACTCCTGAAAGTAATCCGGAAGGTTACAAACAGACAAGCCTTCTCAATAAAGCAAAAGATTTAAAAGGTAAGTTGCAAATTATCATTGGAATGAATGATCCAACGGTAGTTCCTCAGCATGCACTACAGTTTTTGAATGCATGCATAGAGGCTGGCACTCAGCCCGACTTCTATGTTTATCCAGGAGAGGGTCACAATATGTCTGGACACAAAAGCGTGCATCTGCATGAACGAATTACCCAATATTTCGAGGATTATTTGAAATAATTCACACACAAAAATAGAAAAAAATGAATTTATTGTTGTTAGGTAGTGGTGGACGTGAACATGCATTAGCATGGAAGATTGCTCAAAGTCCGAAGATCGATAAATTGTATATTGCCCCAGGAAATGCAGGAACCTCCACTGTGGGTGAAAATGTGCCTCTCAAAGTGGATGATTTCCCCAACATTAAAGTTTTCTGCCTGTCCAATAAAATAGGCATGGTTGTAGTAGGTCCTGAAGACCCTTTGGTTAAGGGCATTTATAATTATTTCCAAAACGATGCTGAATTATGCCACATTCCTGTCATTGGTCCCAGCGAACAAGGGGCTGTACTGGAGGGAAGCAAGGACTTCGCCAAAGGATTCATGCAACGCCATAGTATCCCAACAGCCGCCTATCGCACTTTCGATGGCCACATGCTTGAGGATGGAATTCGGTTTCTTGAGACTCTTCAGCCGCCTTACGTTCTCAAAGCGGATGGACTTTGTGCCGGCAAAGGTGTCTTGATCCTACCTACTTTGGAGGAGGCTAAGAAAGAACTCCGCGAGATGCTGGGTGGAATGTTTGGCAATGCCAGCAGTCGTGTTGTCATTGAGGAATTTATGAGTGGCATCGAATGTTCCGTTTTCGTCTTGACAGATGGCAAAGATTATGTAATCTTGCCTGAGGCAAAAGACTATAAGCGAATTGGAGAAGGCGACACAGGTCTCAACACTGGAGGAATGGGCAGTGTAAGTCCTGTTCCTTTTGCTACTAAGGATTGGATGAAAAAGGTGGAAGATCGCATCATCCGTCCTACAATAAAAGGTTTAGCTGAAGAGAATATAGACTATAAGGGGTTCATCTTTTTTGGTTTGATTAACGTGAATGGAGACCCTAAGGTCATCGAATACAACGTACGTATGGGAGATCCTGAAACAGAATCTGTCATGTTGCGTATAAAGAGTGATTTAGTGGATCTTTTTGAGGGGGTTGCAACTCAGACATTAAGTCAACGAAAGATGGAGATTGATGACCGAAGCGCTGTGTGCGTGATGTTGGTTAGCGGTGGTTATCCTGGACACTACGAAAAGGGTTATCCCATCGAAGGTCTGGATCAAGTAGAGGGAAGTATTGTCTTTCATGCGGGGACCACTATCAAAGATCATCAGGTTGTAACAAATGGTGGCCGAGTAATTGCTGTAAGTAGTTATGGTGCCACTAAGGAAAAGGCGCTTAAGAAAAGTTTCCAAGAAGCCCAAAAGATTCAGTTCGAGAAGAAATATTTCCGTAGCGATATCGGTGCAGATTTATAATTGCTGAATAATGTGAGGCACAACCGATTCCAGAATCATATATCCGAGAGTATTTTCACATTGCCATTTTGTGCAATGGTAGCTACTGTTTTATGGTGGTGGCCATTGGGTAGATATGATATCGATTATGCTCTGGGATGGATTCTTTGTGCCCTATGCACCTACATCATTTTAGAGACTAACAACAGCAATTTCCTTATTCGAATCCGTACCCGTATGGTTTCCTGTGTATGGTTGGTTATCATTACGTCGCTTGGATTCCTTCATCCCATCAGCAATGCTTTTACTGCTGCTTTTTGTTTAGCGGTGAGCCTTTTCCTCCTTTTCAAGACTTACCAACAAAGACAAACTGTAGGATGGGCCTTCCATAGTTTCCTTTTTCTGGGTCTGGGAAGTTTTGTCTTTCCGCAGATGCTTGCCTTAGCAGTTTTTCATTACTGGTATTTGATTGTCTTTCTACGAGCCATCAGTTGGCGCAGTTTCTTTGCTGGTCTCATTGGCCTCTTACTCCCCTATTGGTTCTGGGCGGCTTTCTGCGCACTGACAGACAATTTCAGTCCGATAATTAATCATATTCTAAGAATCACTGAATGGCAACCCATTGCCATGAAAAATTATCTAAATCTTCCTCAACCTTGGATAGCCTCATGGGCTGTTATTACAATAACAAGTATAGTAGGAGGATTTCATTTCTTAGTTACCTATTATAAGGATAATATAAAGCAGCGTATGCTACTCTACATCTATGTTTTTCAAACAATAGCAATTCAAGTTTTCTTGTTGCTTCAGCCCCAGCATTTTCAGACTTTGGTAGCTCTGTTGGCAGTTTGTGTAAGTCCACTTATCGCTCACTTTTTCGCTCTGACAAACACTCGGCTCAGCAATGTGTTCTTTTGTTTCACTCTCCTGCTATTCGTCGTTTTGACAGTTTGGAATCTGTGGATGCCGACATTCATTTTCTGATGATCATTAGCCTTTTCTCTTGGAAAAATCTGTGCTTTACCATCCCGTTTTGAGTTACTAATGGGTACATTAACGAAAAATAAGACATCATAGACAAAGAATTAAACAAATATTGAGTAACTTTGCATAATCTTTTCAAAAAACAACATAAAGAAACAAAATAAAGTAATGAAACATTTTAGATTAATAGACAACCTGATGGGTTGGATAACATTTGCGATAGCAGCCTTCGTGTATTGTAGCACGATCGAGCCATCGGCAAGTTTCTGGGATTGTCCAGAGTTTATTACCACCGCCTATAAGTTGGAGGTGGGACATCCTCCTGGGGCACCCTTTTTCATGCTAACTGCTAATCTGTTTACCCAATTCGTCAATGATCCCTCCAAAGTGGCTATGATGGTCAACACGATGAGTGCTCTCTTCAGCGCAGCTTGTATCATGTTCCTTTTCTGGAGTATCAGCCATTTGACTCGTCGATTAATTGGTGAGAATAACCAAGTAAAGACTTTAGGTCAACTTATTACTGTTGAGGCTTGTGCTTTGGTGGGTGCATTGATCTATACCTTCAGTGATACATTTTGGTATAGTGCCGTCGAGGGTGAGGTATACGCCTATAGTAGTCTCTTTACAGCCATTGTTTTTTGGTTGATGCTGAAATGGGAAGACCATGCCGATGATCCTCATTCTGACCGTTGGTTGATTCTGATAGCTTACTTGACAGGTCTTAGCATTGGTGTTCATTTGCTTAATCTTCTCTGTCTGCCAGCTCTCGTACTCATCTATTATTATCGTAAATATCCCAATGCTAACGTAAAAGGTTCACTGATTGCTCTATTGGGTAGTTTTGTACTGGTAGCTGCAGTTCTGTATGGCATTGTTCCTGGTATCGTAAAAGTGGGTGGATGGTTTGAACTATTCTTCGTCAATACACTGAATTGTCCTTTCAATACGGGCCTTATCATTTATCTGTTGCTGTTGATTGGTATAGTTCTATGGTCAATTCGCGAGACGATGATTGAGAAGAATCGTATTCGCATGAATATTTCTTATCTACTGAGCATTGGTTTGTTGGGTATCCCTTTCTATGGTCATGGTATAAGCAGTATTATTATTGGTGTCATTATCTTGGCTCTGCTCTATATGTTGCTGCCCTGGGATACAGTTAAGGGAAAACTTATTTCCGCACGTCTGATGAACACCAGTTTGCTCTGTATGCTCATGATCATGATTGGCTATAGCTCGTATGCCGTCATTGTGATTCGTAGTACAGCAAATACTCCTATGGATCAAAACAGTCCTGAGGATATATTTACTTTGGGAACTTATTTAAGCCGTGAACAGTATGGCGACCGTCCTTTGTTTTATGGTCAAGCATACACCAGTAAGGTGAAACTGAAGGTAGAAGGCCAGTATTGTGTGCCCGTCAGCAAGAAGGGCGCTCCCGTTTATCAACGTAAGGAGAAGGCCAAAGCCGATGAACCTGACCGCTACGAGATACAGCGATACGATCAAGATTATGTCTATGGACAAAACATGCTGTTTCCTCGTATGTACAGTGAGGCTCATGCCAATGCCTACGAGAGTTGGATGGGTGGAGTGAGGGGTCACAACATTACTACAGACCATTGTGGTGATATTATTACTGTCAAGATGCCTACTATGTTCGAGAATATCCGCTTTTTCCTCAGTTATCAAGTCAACTTCATGTACTGGCGCTATTTTATGTGGAACTATGCTGGACGTCAGAATGATATTCAGGGCAATGGCGAGTGGGAACATGGGAATTGGATTTCTGGTATACCTTTCTTCGACAATTTCCGTTTGGGTAACCAGAATAGACTTCCTCTTGAATTGCGAGAAAACAAAGGACATAATGTTTATTATTGTCTTCCTTTGCTTCTTGGTTTGCTTGGATTCTTCTGGCAACTTTTCCGCAACAACGAGAAGAACAACAATGCAGGTGAGAAACAATTCTGGGTTGTTTTCTTCCTGTTCTTCATGACAGGTCTCGCCATTGTGGTTTACCTTAACCAGACACCCATGCAGCCGCGCGAGCGTGATTATGCTTACGCAGGATCTTTCTATGCTTTTGCCATCTGGTGTGGTATGGGTGTAGCAGGTATCGCAGAATTGATTCGTCGAGTGTTGAAGAACGAGAACTTGAGTGCTATTATCAGTTGCATAGCTATTCTGATTCCTTTGCAGATGGCAGCACAGAATTGGGATGATCATGACCGCAGCGGACGCTACACATGCCGCGACTTTGGCCAGAACTACTTGATGTCACTCGATGAAACTCGCCATCCTATCATTTTTACCAATGGCGATAACGATACCTTCCCTTTGTGGTATGCTCAAGAGACTGAAGGTTTCCGCACAGATGCCCGCGTCTGCAACCTTTCTTACTTGCAAACCGATTGGTATATTGACCAGATGAAACGTCCTGCCTATGACAGTCCATCTGTACCCATCCATTGGAGTCGTTTGCAGTATGTAGCAGGCACTCGTGAGGGAATCTCCGTGCGTCCTGGCACTTTGGAACAGGCCATCAACTATTATAAGGATGATCCTCTTACCATGCACCAACTCTTGGGTGACAATCCCTATGAACTACACAATATTATCGACAAATGGGTACTTAACGATAATCCTGATTTGCAGATTTTCCCCACTGATAGTATTGTACTGACTGTGGATAAGGAAGCCGTTCGTTGTAGTGGTATGATGATTGCAGGCGACAGCATTCCTGATGTAATGCACATCAGCCTAAAGGGTAAACGTGCCATCTACAAGAGCGAAATGATGATGCTGGAGATGTTGGCTCAATGTAATTGGGAACGTCCCATGTACGTAGCTATCACAGTGGGTAAGGACAATTATGGCGGATTGGGTGATAACTTCGTGCTCGAAGGTTTGGTCAACCGCATTACGCCCTTCAACACCAAGGCTACCGGCAAAAATATCGACACAGAGAAGATGTACGATAACTTGATGCACAAGTTCAAGTTTGGAGGTCTCGACAATCCAGACATATATCTTGATGAAACTGTGCTTCGCATGTGTTGGACTCATCGTCGTATGTTCTCCCAATTGGCCACTCGCCTCGTAGAAGAAGGTCAGATGGAAAAAGCTGCCAAGGTAGTGGAGTACGTGGAAAAGGTGATTCCTCCCACCACTGTACCTCACAACTACTCAAGTGGTTCTATGGATCTGGCACGTATTTGGGTTAAGCTGAACAAAGTTGAGCAGGTTGAAAAAATCCTTCAGCCTATTGCTCAGAATGCCTGTGACTATATGTCATGGTATCTCAGTCTACCCAGCAAGATGTTGATTCAGGAGGACGAGGACATCATGTACTACCTGTACCAACTCCATAATTGCATAGATTTGTTGCAAGAGACCAAGAGCAACTATGCCTTAGAATATGCGATGAAGCTTGATTTGTACAACCGTGAGGTACAAAAGCGGCTCTATGGTTCTGCGGGAATGTCTCTTCCTGAAAACGAAAGCCAGACAGACGAGGATTGGTTGCCTGAGTTGGATGCACTCGACACAGCAGCTGCTGAAGAATGATCATTGAGCAGCCTACCAAATTTCTCCGTTGGCTGTATCCTCATGCCTTGTGGAGAATGAACCATCAGGAGAAAGTTGTCTATTTGACCTTTGATGATGGTCCCATCCCTGAGGCCACACCATTCATTCTGGATGTGTTGGATCGCTACAATGCCAAGGCTACTTTCTTCATGGTGGGCAACAACGCTGAGAAATATCCTCATCTACTCAAGGAAGTCCGTAGTCGAGGTCATCGTATTGGGAACCATACCCATAACCACGTGAGAGGTATGAGTATGAGTGCATGGAAATATCTGGCTAATGTGAAACAGGCCGAAGAAATCCTGCACACAGACCATCTTTTCCGTCCTCCTCATGGGTGGATGGGACTTGTGAAATACCGCACCATGCGATATTTGGGTTGGCGTATTGTTATGTGGGACTTGGTCACCCGCGACTACAGCAAACGTCTGCAAGCCGAAGATGTCCTCAATAATGTGAAACGTTACACTCGACCAGGCAGCATCATCACTTTCCATGATTCGCTTAAGAGTATCGACAAGTTGAAGAGCGCCCTGCCGAAAGCCATGCAATGGTTTTGTGAACAAGGTTATGAGTTCCACACTTTTGAATAGACAGTCAGTGAAAGCCGAGGCCCTACGCCTTGGCTTTTCTGCTTGTGGATTGGCTCCAGCGGAACCTGTCCAGGAACCCTATGCCAGCCGTTTCCGTCAATGGATCCAGAAAGGTTGCCAAGCCAACATGAACTACATGGAGAACCACGTCGAGATGAGGCTCGATCCGCGTCTGCTGGTGCCTGGTGTCAGAACCATCATCAGCGTGGCACTTAATTACTTTCCTTCCCGTCAAGCCTTAGGTCTTAGTATGTACGCGCAAGGGCAGGACTATCACAATGTGGTGCGGGAACGACTCCAGCAACTGTTACAGGTATTGAAAGCCGATGGACGATGTTTTGTGGACACTGCACCTGTACTTGAACGTTATTGGGCATGGCGAGCTGGATTGGGATGGATGGGACGAAACACCTTGTTGATTCTGCCTCACCACGGCAGCACATATTTTTTGGGAGAACTCTTTGTGGTGGACGAGGCTGAAAGCTATGATACACCACTTGATTTTTCCTGTGGTCAGTGTCGTCGATGTATCGATGCTTGCCCTATGGGAGCCATTAATGAAACAGGGATAGATGCACGTCGCTGCCTCAGTTATCTCACCATCGAGAATCGTGGTCCTTTGCCCAAAGATACTCTGTTGCAGGATTGTTTCTATGGATGTGACCGTTGTCAACAAGCCTGCCCTCATCTACAACATGCTACTCCCACGTCTGAAGAAGCTTTTTTGCCCAGCGAGGAACTCTTAAATGTGAGTCCACAAGAATGGAAGAATCTCACCCAAGAACAATATCAGCATCTTTTTAAAGGTTCTGCCGTGAAAAGAGCCAAATATGAGGGTCTGAAACGTAACATCGATGCCTGCAAGTTCCATTCCGAATAGCATCCGCCCCTCTTTTGACGGCAATTTAAACCTTTTTAACTAAAGTTAAAGAAGATGAAATTCTATTTTTTTGTACTTTTGAAAACTGAATGTACGTAAAAAGCCCCAAAACGAGAAATTCATTTCAATAACAAAAATACAATTCCTATTTTATTAACTTCAAAAAGGTTTAGCTTATGAAAAGAAAACTACTCTCTATGTTCGCCCTGACAGCAATGATGCTTTGGGGGACATCCTCATGGGCCCAGAAGACCTATGAGATTGGCACAGCGGAAGAGCTTGCTGCTTTCGCTGAAGCCGTCACAAATGGTGAGACCGATGCTAACGCCGTGCTGACAGCCGATATCGACTACACAGCGTATCCTCAGGCTATCATCGGTATTTCCAGTGATGATTACATGGGTACCTTCGATGGTCAAGGCCATAAGGTAACTGTGGCAATCGAGCGCGAAGAAGATGGTGCCAGCTTGTTCTGGGCCATTGGCAAGACGGGTGTTGTCAAGAACCTGATTACGGATGGTACTATCACCAGCAGCAAAAAGTTTGCCACTGGTATCGCCACTTACAACAGTGGTATTATTCAGAATTGTGCAAGTTATGTTACCATCAACAGCTCTATCGAAGGTGATGGTACTCATGGCGGTATCGCAGGTTGCTCCTATGATGGATCCTTGATCATCAACTGTCTTTCAGCCATTAAGATTAATGGCGAAAAGACTACCAATTGTGGTGGTATCGTTGGTTGGTTGTCTGGAAAGACCACCATCAAGAACAGCCTTTGTATTGCTGAAATCAATCTTGGAACGAACGATGGTTCTGACTCTTTCTGCCGCAACAACGGAAACATGACAGCTGCCAGCGGCAACAACTACTTCCTGACTCAGTACAACAGTTACAACTCTGCTTACTGTGCACAATGTAATCAAAGCATGATTCAAAGCGGTGCCATTTGCTACCTGTTGAACTCAGATCAGACAGACATTCAGTGGTATCAGACTTTGGGTCAGGATGCGAATCCTATTCCTTTTGCTACCAGCAAGCAGGTTTATGCTAAATGTGATGAAATTTCTTGTATAGGAAAGTGCAAAGGTGAAGCTTCTTATGCCAATGAACCCACAGGCAATGCTCCCGCTCCTCACGAATACGAGAAGGGTATCTGCAAGAACTGCGGCAAAGAGGATGCTGACTATTGTCCTCTCGTAGATGGTTACTATCAGATCAGCAATGCAGAGCAACTCCAGTGGTTTGGCCAAAAGATTTCCAACGGCAACAATGACATTAAGGGTAAGCTTACTGCAGACATTGACTTCTCTGAATATGGCAAGATTGTAGAGAGTGGCGACTTTAAGGGTGAGCTCGATGGCCAATTCCACACCCTGACCATCAACATCGCTCCCAGCGCCAATCCAGCTCCTTTCAACGCCCTCTATGGTACTGTTAAAAACCTGAAGGTTGCCGGTCATATCGATGCTGGTGAAAACAAGTTTGCTGCAGGTATTGCTGCACACACTTATGCTGGTTCTCAGGTACTCAACTGTATTTCTTCGATTACTATCACCAGTGCTGTCAACGGCGATGGTACCCATGCAGGTCTCGTTGCTGTTAATGAAAGCGGTCTGACCATCAACTTCTGCGTCTTCAATGGCTCTATGATTGGTGAGAGCACCGCCAACTGTGGTGGTATCGTAGGTTGGTCTTCCTCTGGTACCAAGATGAAAGGTTGTGTTGTCATGCCCGTAGAGGTTACTCCTGGAACCATCGAGAATACAGGTTCACGCAACGTTGGCAATGTTGAGGCTGTAGGTTGCTACTATGTTGAGACAGAGGCAGCTCCCTGTGGTGCTCCCAACAATGGCTTTACTGCAGCTACTGAAGAAGCTGCTGCAAGCGGTGAAATGTGCTACAAGATGAATGGCGACCAGAGTGTTATCGGTTGGACTCAGAACCTTGGAACAGATGCATGGCCCAACAACGAGGGTCTTGGCAAGCAGGTTTATACCAGTGCTGAACTGAATTGCGATGGTAAGGTAAAGGAGGGTGCCACTGGTTCTTACTCCAACGATCCCTCTATTCAGGCTCCTGTTCCTGATCATGTATATGAGAATGGCGTTTGCGTGAATTGTGGTGCCAAGGAAGCTGGCTTCATGACACCTGATGCAGATGGATTCTACAACATCGCTGATGCCAAGCAGCTGGTATGGTACGCAAGCAACATCAACGGTGGTGACACCCAGGCCAACGCTCGTCTGACTGCAGACATCGATATGGAAGGCATGTGTGACAAGTTCACTCCCATCGGCACTGAAACCAACTGTTTCAATGCCACTTTCGATGGACAGGGTCACCGCATCTTTAACCTCGTTGTTGAGCAGGAAACCAACTGTGCAGGTCTTTTTGGTTACATTAAGGCTCCTTGTACTATCAAGAATCTTGTTCTCGACGAGACTTGCTCCATCACTGGTGCAGCTTATTCAGGTCTGATTGGCGAATCCATAGGTGGCACGAGTGGTGATATCAACATGATCAATCTGGGTAACGAAGGTACTGTGACTACTACTGGCGTCAATGCTGGTGGTATCATTGGCTGCTGCATGAGCTCCAGTGCTACCTTCCACATTACCAACTGCTACACCACGGGTGCCATCAATGGTGGTGGCGAGTCTGGTCAGCTTTCAGGTTGGGTAGGTTCTAATGCTGAAATCATTGGATGCTGGTCTACCAGCGAGGTAACAGGTACAGAGAGTGATGATCGCTACTCAGCCCGTTACAGCAGTATTTCTAAGGCAGAACGTTGTTATTCCTTGTATGGTACCCAGGTTACACACATCACGGAAGATCAGGTTGCTAACGGTGAACTGACTTGGTTGCTCAACGGTGAGTCATTCGTAGAGCCTGGTTGGTATCAGACCATTGGCGAAGACCTTCATCCTGTACTTGATAGTACACACGGTACTGTTTACAAGGCTAACGACAACTTCGCTGACGTACACGATGCAGAAACATATCAGACGTTCGTTAAGGCTTACACTGAAGCAGAACGGAACTATTGCGACAACGTGACTGCACAGCGCACTCTCGTTGAGGATTACGCTGCTGGTCTCGATGACTTGACAAGTCTTTCATCCATGGCCGAGTTTGCTGCTGCATACGCAGAACTGGCTTCCAAGAAAGAAGCTGTTGTGAAGAGCGAAGAAGCATACGCTGCATACTCAAAGAAGGTAATTGAAACTCTCGCTTACCTTGAGGGTGAAGGTGCTGATATCACTGGTGCCGCACGTGACTTCTTGGCCGACTATCTGGAACTCGATGAGGCTCCTGGAACCTACCCCAATGGTGCTGCTGGCTACATTCTGGCTGAGCAAGTACTCAACGAGGAGGAACTGGCTGCAGAGATTGACTATATCAACCAAATGATTGACGCAGCTGTACGTGGCAGCATCCTGCCTGGCACTGATGTTACCGCTCTGATCCAGAACCCCACCTTCGTCAGTGGATTCGGTGGTGCCAGCGGTGACTTTGGTGGATGGGAAGGCAAGGCTGGTACAGGTACCGGTTCCAACGACAACTACCGTGCTGCAGAATGCTGGGCTACCACCATGGACATGTATCAGACACTGACTGACCTCCAGAACGGTGTTTATGAGCTGCAGATTAATGGTGCATTCCGTCCCTATCAGGATCCAAAGGGCAACAACTATGCTGCCACCTTCTACATGAACGACCTGCAGAACTACTTCCAGGCTGACATCGAGGATTACATCCCCGTAGAGGATGCCGTAGATGGAGTCAACTGCTATCTCGATCCCAATGGAACCACCGACCTGAACGTAACAGACGAGGAAGGCAATGTGATTGGATACGTCGCTCATGGTCCTACAGGTCTCTGTTATGCTATCAATGCTGACCGTTACCGTAACAGCCTGCTGGTCAACGTTACCGATGGAACCCTGAAACTGGGTATCAAGAACATGGGTACACGCAAAGTGGCTAATGACTGGCTTGGCTTTGGTAACATTCACCTGATTTATCGTGGTGAGATGGATGAGGCTACCGATGCTTTGGACGACGTTCTGGCTTGCATGTCAGCTCGTGCAAACACCATCCTCAACGACTATCAGTTCAGCAATGGTGACGACTACAACCTGTATCCCAACTTCTCTCAAGCAACCAAGGTTGCTCTCCAAGAGACAATGGACGCTGTTGCTGGCGCTGCTGACGCAGAAGCTAAGTACGCTCTCATCCAGAAGTTCTCAGAACTCTTCCAGGAAGTTTACGACTGCAAGGAAGCTTACATCGACATGGTTTCTATGGCAGAATCCCTCAGCGACGTAGCCTGGACACTGGTTGACGCTGGTAAAATGACTAGCGATGACGCTCAGGCTATGGAAGCTCTGGCTGCTGAGTGCTGGATTGCATTCGAGGACGGCTCTTACACCGTCGAGCAAGCCCGCAACATCGAAGCTCTGAAGAACAATACCATTGCCGCTGAAGAAGTGGATGGCGTTTACCAGATTGGCAACGACCTCAATCTTATTTGGTTTGGTGCTTTGGTTAACTCTGGTACCACCAGTGCCAATGCTGTTCTGACAGCTGATATCGATATGACAGGTATCAACCTCAATCCTATCGGAACCGCTGAGAACTACTATGTTGGTCACTTCGACGGACAAGGTCACAAGTTCAGCCACCTCAACATCGATAGTGGAATCGAAGATGGTGGTGTTGGTCTGTTCGGCTTGGTAGCTCCTCCTGCAATCATCGAGAACTTCGTGCTCGACAACACCTGCTCTATCTCTGGAACCAAGTTCGCTGGTGC
>CAMKMK010000016.1 GCA_946413885.1 uncultured Prevotellaceae bacterium | reverse complement strand
TTTGCGATTGGCACACGGAATAGCGGCTATTTTTATAGGCTTATTATAGAAAAAACGAGAGGTTAAAGTGTTGACGTATCACTTTAACCTCTCGTAATTAATTATTTGATTTTCAATAAATTAAATATCACTCCTCGACAGCAGCCTGGGCGGCGGCAAGACGTGCGATAGGTACACGGAAAGGTGAACAGCTTGCGTAGTTCATGCCAATTCTTGCACAGAACTTAACTGAGCTGGGTTCACCACCATGCTCTCCACAAATACCACATTTCAGGTCAGCACGTACTGAACGGCCCTTTTCTACAGCCATCTTGATCAACTGACCAACGCCCTTCTGATCCAATACTTGGAATGGGTCTACCTTCAGGATCTTCTTTTCAAGATATGCAGGCAAGAAGCTAGCAATATCATCACGACTGTAGCCGAAGGTCATCTGTGTCAAGTCGTTCGTACCAAAGGAGAAGTATTCTGCGTGAGCAGCCACAGCATCAGCTGTCAGGGCAGCACGAGGAACCTCAATCATGGTACCTACCTTGAAGGGGAATGGTTGTACTCCTTCTTCCTCAAACAACTTGGCAGCTGTCTTGCGGATAATAGCCTCCTGCTCTTCAAACTCGCGATGCTTGCCCACCAGAGGAACCATGATCTCAGGATGAGGATCGTGACCCTCCTTGCGCAGTTGGATTGCAGCACCAATGATAGCTCTTGTCTGCATTTCAGTGATTTCTGGATAGGTGTTACCCAAGCGACAACCACGATGACCAAGCATGGGGTTGTTCTCTGATAGAGAGGCAACACGCTTCTGAATCTGATCCAGACTTACACCCATAGCGTCAGCCATTTCTTGCTGTCCTTTCAGATCATGGGGAACAAACTCATGCAATGGGGGATCCAATAGACGTACGTTTACTGGAAGTCCATCCATCGCGAGCAGAATGCCGTAGAAGTCTTTAGTCTGATAAGGAAGTAACTTGGCAAGAGCTTTCTTGCGACCCTCCACGTTGTCAGAGAGAATCATCTCACGCATAGCCACAATCTTCTGATCATCGAAGAACATGTGTTCAGTACGAGTCAGACCAATACCCTTTGCACCAAATGCACGTGCCACCTGAGCATCATGAGGAGTATCAGCATTGGTGCGAACCTCCATCTTAGTGTATTTGTCGCACAAATCCATCAGTGCCTTGAAGTCACCGCTCAACTCTGCAGCCTTGGTGGGAACCTCACCTGCGTAAACCTGACCTGTACTTCCATTGAGTGAGAGATAGTCACCTTCCTTATAGGTTATGCCTTCAATCTCTACGGTTTTAGCCTTATAGTTCACATTGATGGCACCAGCACCACTCACGCAGCACTTACCCATACCACGTGCAACCACAGCAGCGTGAGAAGTCATACCACCACGAGCAGTCAAGATACCTTCTGCGCTTGCCATACCAGCAAGATCCTCAGGACTTGTCTCAATGCGAACCATGATTACCTGATGACCATTCTCATGCCAAGCCTGAGCATCGTCTGCGTGGAACACAATCTGACCACATGCAGCTCCAGGGCTGGCGGGCAGACCCTGAGTGATTACCTTGGCTTTCTTCAAAGCTTCCTTGTCAAAGACGGGGTGCAGCAACTCGTCGAGTTTCTGAGGCTCACAACGCAGTAAGGCAGTCTTCTCATCGATCAAACCTTCGCGCAGCAGATCCATTGCGATCTTAACCATAGCGGTACCTGTACGCTTACCGTTACGAGTCTGTAAGAACCAGAGTTTGCCTTCCTGTACTGTAAACTCCATATCCTGCATGTCGTGGTAATGCTTCTCCAGCTTGTCCTGCAGGGCATCGAGTTCTTTGTAGAGCTCAGGCATTGCTTCCTCCATAGAAGGATATTTGCTCAGACGCTCTTCCTCGCTGATGCCAGCACGTTCAGCCCAACGCTGAGAGCCAATCTTTGTGATCTGCTGGGGTGTACGGATACCAGCCACAACGTCTTCACCCTGAGCATTTATCAGATACTCACCATTGAAGAGATTCTCGCCGTTGCCAGCATCGCGGCTGAAGCATACACCTGTGGCAGAGGTGTCGCCCATGTTGCCAAATACCATCGCCATTACGGATACTGCGGTTCCCCACTCATCAGGAATTCCTTCCATCTTGCGGTAAAGGATGGCACGTTCATTCATCCAGCTGCGGAATACAGCACAGATAGCGCCCCACAGCTGTTCTTTGGGATCAGTTGGGAAGTCGCTTCCTGTTTGGTCTTTAATGGCCTTCTTGAACAGTTCAACCAGTTTCTTCAGGCTCTCCACTGAGAGATCCTTGTCCAGCGTTACTCCCTGCTCTTCCTTCACCTTTTCGATGATAGCCTCGAAGGGGTCGATGTCCTCTTTGTTTACAGGCTTCATACCCAGCACAACATCACCATACATCTGTACAAAACGACGGTAGCTGTCGTATACGAAGTGAGGATTTCCTGTCTTCTTCACCATACCCTCAGCAACCTCATCGTTCAGACCCAGGTTCAGGATTGTATCCATCATGCCAGGCATAGAGGCGCGGGCACCAGAGCGAACAGAAACAAGCAGAGGATTCTCAGTATCACCAAACTTGCTGTTCATCAGCTTCTCGATGTGTGCAACAGCTTCGTTCACATCGTCGTTAAGCAATTCTACAATCTTGTCTTGACCTACCTTGTAATACTCGTTGCAGGTGTCAGTGGTAATGGTAAAACCAGGAGGCACAGGAACACCAATGTGGTTCATCTCAGCCAGGTTTGCACCCTTTCCGCCCAGAGCTTCGCGCATCTGAGCATTACCTTCTGCTTGTCCGTTGCCGAAGGTATAAACACGTTTTTGGCTCATTTTTTATTGTTACATTTTTTGATTAAGTGATTAACTTTCATGTATAAGTACAAAATTAGGGCTATTTTCTGATTATACCAAAGCATTTGGCGTTTTTTAGCGCATTTTTGTTTAATTTTGTACCTGAAATCTGATATAACGCTAAATATGGCAAGGAAGAAGAAGGATTTACCTGTTTTGGAAAATATCTTGATTACCGATGTGGCAGCCGAGGGAAAAGCCCTTGCGCGAGTAGATGATTTGGTGGTTTTTGTTCCCTTTGTTGTACCTGGAGATGTGGTTGACCTGAAGGTACAGCGCAAGAAACACAGCTATGCTGAGGCGGTAGCCATTCGCTTCCATCAGCTTAGCGACAAACGTTCGCAGCCCTTCTGTCCCCATTTTGGCGTTTGTGGAGGATGCAAGTGGCAAATTCTGCCTTACGAGGAACAGATTCGATATAAGCAGAAGCAAGTTATGGACAATCTCACTCGCATTGGTAAGATAGAGTTGCCCCCATGCAGCCCCATTTTGGGCAGTCAGAAGACTCGTGAGTATCGAAACAAGCTTGAGTTTGGATTCTCCAACAAACGTTGGCTCACCAACGAGCAGATTGCCAGTGGGGTAGAGTTCCCACATCGTGAGGCTGTTGGTTTCCACACATCAGGTTCTTTCGACAAGATCCTGCCCATCGAGGAATGCCATCTGATGGATGACATAAACAATCGCCTTCGCAATGGTATTCGCGATTATGCCTACGAACATTCCCTCACTTTTTTTGATGCACGCGAGCACATAGGACTTCTGCGTGGTATGATGATTCGACTCAGCAACACGGGCGAACTCATGCTCCTCCTTCAGTTCTGTATTACCAATGAAGAAGAACTCCATCAGTCTAAAGAAATGCTTCAATGGATTCATGACAATTACCTAGAAGTGAGCAGTTTACTTTGGGTTAACAATACCAAGTATAACGACACCTTTGGTGATCTTCCTGTTGAGTGTTTCAGCGGTACGGATCACATTTATCTCAAGATGGAGAACCTTCGTTTCAAGGTTGGTCCCAAGAGTTTCTATCAGACCAATACGGATCAAGCTTACGTATTATATAAGGTAGCTCGCGATTTCGCCCAGCTTACTGGCAACGAACTTGTCTATGACCTCTATACGGGTACAGGCACCATCGCCAATTTCGTGGCACGTCAGGCTCGTCAGGTCATCGGCATAGAGTATGTTCCAGAAGCTATCGAGGATGCCAAAGTAAACAGTCAGATCAATGGAATCCAGAACACACTTTTCTTTGCTGGCGACATGAAGGATATCCTCAATCGTGATTTCATCCAGCAGCATGGACAACCTGATGTCATCATCACAGACCCTCCACGTGCAGGTATGCATCAGGACGTCATCGATGCCATTCTTTTCGCCTCTCCCCAACGAATCGTCTATGTCAGCTGCAACCCTGCCACTCAGGCACGTGACCTGCAATTGCTCGACCAACAATATCAAGTCACTCGCATCCAGCCAGTCGATATGTTCCCTCATACCCAGCATGTCGAGAACGTCGTCCAGCTTACACGTCGTTAGATTGTTCCTTACTCTTTCTTTTTAAGGGACATCTTGCTTTTCGTGCCTCCAAAATGGAATCATAGGGTTCATCCACTAACATGGGACAATCTTTGTGAAACCTATAAAAGATTTGATCCTTGTATCCTATGTCATATTTGGAAACAGTCATCTGCCAACATTCCGGCTTCAACTCATGATTCTTATCCTTTTCGTAGTCATAGCGCATGTATAATTCAAAGAAGTAATGTGTCGTATCTTCATCCATGTGGAAATCGCCTTCCAAAAGATATTCATAAGGGAAATCAATGAACTCATACGACTCTGAAGATGTTACAAAAGATGTAGTATACTTTTTAACAACATAAGTGTCATGGATTTTCGCATCGAAGAATCCTTCCAACTCGAGAGCCTGCTCAGCAAACTCCCAGAAATAAGTTGTAGAAAGCGATTCATTGAAGTCCTGAAGTCGCTGCATCTGCTGTTCCATCTCTTTTTCCTTTCTGTGTTCCTCCTTTGAATTACTGCATGAAGTATAGATGAAGGAACAACATGATTTCACCAGTGCCATAATCACTACCACAACCAACAATGCCGCACAGCCACATCCATTTCCTCCACCTCCTGATTTACCAGCGGGCAAAAGTTCATCCATGAAAAAGAAAAACATCGAACCGTTCATGTCCTTACATTTCCACCATGCTGTAACAGCAATTTGCTTTTATGCATTTCTTATGCAAAGATACTGAAATCATTCAAATCAGCAAGCTTTTCATTGTGAATTTGTCTGTGTTCCATCTTTTCCTGACAAAGTTCATGACAAACATCGTGTTCATCATTAAAACACAACGTGTTGAGTTGACGATTTCAACGTGTTGAGTTGACGGTTTCAACGTGTTGTCTTTGCGATTTCAACGTGTTGTGTTTTGCCTTTTCGGCTCATGAGCTGATTATTCTGATTACTCCGATTAGTCGGAATATCCTGAATTGTATTGACAATCAATGTGTTAGGTGGAGGAAAAGAATGGTGGGAGTGAGATGTCTTTTCCTGATCATATTCCTTTGAGTTTCTGGCATATTCTACTCGTTTATGACTTTCTGGATTGTGCCGTCAGGGTTGTAGAAAAGACGTTGTACCTTCAGCGAACGCAAGTGTGTGACATCGTTTGAGGGTACGCAATCGTGATAAAACAAGTACCATTGTCCGCGATATTCCACGATACTGTGATGGGTGGTCCATCCTACAACGGGATCGAGGATGATACCTTGGTAAGTGAAGGGACCATAGGGAGAATCTCCGATGGCATAACAGAGGAAGTGAGTATCACCTGTGGAGTACGAGAAATAATATTTGCCCTGATATTTATGCATCCACGATGCCTCGAAGAAGCGGTGAGGGTCGCCAGTACGCAAAGGCTGACCATCTTTGTCGAGGATAACTACAGGGCGGGGAGCCTCGATGAACTGGAGCACGTCGTCGCTCATTCGTGCCACATAACTGGTAAGGGCTGGTGCATCAGCAGGAGCCCAGAGTTCACTTTTCTTGTCTGAAGCGTGCCCCAGGTCAACATAGCCAGCTGGAGCAGACGCTGTGTCAGGTTGTATGACAGGTTTTACGCTCAGGGGAACATGCCATTGTAGCTGTCCTCCCCACAAGCCGCCGTAATAGCAATATATCTGCCCGTCTTCGTCTTTGAACACACAGGGATCGATGCTGTAGGCACCACGGATAGGATGTTTCTGCGGAATGAACGGGCCTTCAGGCTTGTCGCTTTTGGCTACCCCAAGGTGGAAGACACCATTATAGTCTTTGGCAGAAAAGATGAGGTAATATTTGCCGTCTTTCTCCACTACATCGCTATCCCACATCTGTTTCTCTACCCATGCAACTTGGTCTTGGTCGAGGATAACACCGTGGTCTGTCACAGGTCCATTCTCGATGTCGTCGAACGAAAGGACATGATAGTCGCGCATTTGGAAGTGGCCGCCGTCGTCGTCGAACACATTATCGCATTCGCGATCATGAGAGGGATAGATATAGAGTCGTCCGTTAAAGACATGTGCCGCAGGGTCGGCCATATAGTCGCGAGGAAAGAGGTATCTTGGTTTCATTGGTATATGGTTGAAAGTTTATGGTTATGATTGGAGGTGTCGCTGTTCGATTTCCTTGTTGATCTTTTCAATCTTCTCGTCACTTAATTCGTACTTCGATATGATGAACATGGCTACAACGAGGAGGATGGCTGGGATGACGCATACAAGCCAGCGGATGCCTTCCTGAACCATAGGAGGCAGCACTTCCATGTTGTTCATGAAGTATGCGCCAGCCGCGTTGCCAACGGACATCATGGCGAATGCAGTAATGAAGAACAGGGCAATGACACGCAGGGGACGGTTGCGAAGAAACTCCTTCCAGAGATCGCTGATTTTCACGTTCTTGGTTTCTTTTTCATCCATGACAACACGCTCCTTGGTTTGCGAGAAGCAGAAGATGAGAAGGGCAAGTCCTACCAGTGAATAGATGAGCATGGTGATGAACCAGGCGTGAGAATCCTTGGGTAGGTTGTTTGCTTCAGCAGTTGGTTTGTAATTCACCAGCCACAACACGAATCCTGGCACCACGCCACCCAATGCCATACCCGCTTTGAAGAAGATGCCTGTCAGGGCGTTCACGATGCCAGAGATGCGGCGACCTGTGGTATATTCGCCATAAGAGATGACTTCAGGAATCAATGCCCACATATAACCTGTTGCCACAATGACACCTGTTGATTTGATGAACTGGGCGATGTAAACCCAAATGATGTTCTCCTGCACAGTACCAACGCGGCTTATGATGTAGAGCAAGATCATGCCCAAGATGGCAACAGAGAGGAAGATGTAGAACATGTTCTTCTTTCCCACCTTTTTCTTGATGGCAGGAACCATTGGCATAAAGATGAACGAAGGCAACGAGCCAAGACCCATAAAAAGAGCCATCTGGATGGGGAGTTCAGCTCCAGCGAGGACGGCCACCAGAAGAGGTACTCCAGCAGATACGCACAAGCCTCCCACATTTGCCATAAACATACGCGTGGAAGTGAGTACGGTAATTTCGTCAGTATCGCGTGTCAATGAAGAGTTCAGGGCGCCGTATGGAACATTAATGAGCGTGTAGAGCATCGACATGCCTACGTAGGTGAGATAAGCATAGAAGATAGAGGGTTTCATGCCGTCCCAGAAACAGAGGATGGCAAGGATAGTGAGAGGGATACCTCCGCTAATCAGATAGGAGCGGTATTTACCTAACTTGGGATTGTGCTTATCGACAAATGTACCTACAATGGGGTCCCAAATCACATCTACAAGGCGTACAATGAGAAACATCGTTCCTGCTAATCCAGCCGATTTGGCAGCGTCGCCGCCTAACACATATACGTCTGTGTAGAAGAAGAGTAAATACATGCAAATGGTCTGATAGATCAGATTCTGTGCCAGATCACCCGCTCCAAAGCCGATACGCTGTGTCCACGACAGTTTGTAGAAACCTTTTTCTTGTGTCATATTCTATTGCTTGTTTGTATAATATTAATAATGTATAAGGTCGAAATTGATTAGTCCTGTTGAATCTGGAACGACACAGCCTTATCCCCATATTCCTTGTTTACAATAAGGAGAACCATAGGACACATGCTGAAAGTCATCTCCTCTTCTTCCATCTGGATGGTGTAGTGAAGGGTTAGGGTATCGCCATTCAGTTGCAAATCAGTAGGATGAATTTCAGTATCATGATTGGTAACAGGTAGCACGATAGCCATCGTAAACTGCTTGCTGAAGTCAATAGGTGTTGGTTGACCTCCTTTACCCATTATAGCAGCATATCCAAAATATTGTTCAAATTCCTCCAATGTCTTACATACGATGGGATTGTCTGTCTGAGGAGCATCGTTGCGATAGAAATAATGATCCGCCATCTCATAAGGGACAGAATCTATAGACATGGAATTGGATGTGCAGGATAGTACCAAAAGTGTACTGATTGCACCTACAAAGCGATAAAAATATTGTTTCATTTTATTGCAATAATCAGTAAAGTATGTGAGCAAATTTAGGTAATTATGCTGATATAACAAAATCTCTACACAAATATTTCCCCTATTATGCTAACAAAATACGTCCTGATGGATTATATTCTTGATTGAAATTTGCAATTCTCAAAAAAAATGAATTAATTTGCACAAAATAAACATAAAAATTATCACATGAATCGACTGAAAATCACACTTCTTTTCTTGACTGCCATGAGCATGTTAACGAGTTATGGCAAGAAGCAGCCTAACCTGCTCTCTCAGCGTATTGGCGTATGTACATCCATCTCTCATGCCCAGTCTGTCAAGGATGCTGGCGGGCATCATTTGGAGATGAGTCTTGCGGGCTTCACTGTCTGTGAGAATGAGGATGAAAGTTCCTTTAATGCCAACCGAGAGGCTGCACAGGGATCTGTGTTGCCCATCTTGTCCTCCAATGGTTTTTTCCCTGGCAGTGTGCATGTAACAGGTCCCAAGGCTGACCACGAGCATGCATTGCGTTTGGCTGAGATTGCCTTGCGTCGTGCCCATCAAGTTGGCATCACCACTTGTGTGCTGGGTAGTGGAGGAGCACGTCAGATTCCAGATGGTTTCTCACGTGAAGAAGCTGAGGCACAATTCGTGGAGCTTCTCAAGAAGTTGGGGCCTATCGCAAAAAAATATGGTATTATCATTGCCATCGAACCCTTGCGTAAGCAGGAGTGTAACTTCATTAATACAGTACACGAAGGATATTGTCTGGCTAAAAGGGTAAAACATCCCAATATACGAGTGAATGCTGATATTTATCACATGCTTCAAGAAGGTGAGGGGCCAGAAAGCATTCGTGAAGCAGGTAGGAAATACCTGCGCCACGTGCATATTGCAGAAAATGCGCGTCGTACAGCTCCTGGGGTTGATGGAGACGATTTCACTCCTTATTTTCAGGCTTTGAAAGATATCGACTATCGTGGTATCATCAGTATAGAAAGCGGTTGGGAAGACCTGGATCGTCAAGTAGGACCATCCATTGCTGAACTCAAACGACAGTTGCAAAGCATTGGTTTCTGATCGTCTCTTTTTCAGTATCTCCCAATCATTCCATTTGTCTAATTAGTTAAACCTCATAAAAACAACAATTATGCAAACACGCAGAGAATTTCTCAAGACCGGTATGCTTGGCACAGCAGGACTTGCTTTGTCAGGTTTTAGTCTACCTACCAGTTCCTATGCTCGTGTCCTTGGTGCAAACGACAAAATACGCGTTGGTATCGTTGGTTTCTCCGACCGTTTCCGTTCATCACTTCTTCCCACTTTCATGGCGAGTGCCCAAGAGCTAAACTTTGAGATTGTGGCAGTTTCTGATATCTGGAAGCTTCGTCGTGAAGAAGCAGTGAAACACTTTAAAGAAAAGTATAATATTGATGTGAAGGCTTTCCGCAATAATGAAGAGCTTTATGAATCCAAGATGTGCGATGCCGTCATTATCTCTACAGCAGACTTCCAGCATGCCCAGCACTGCATCCAGGCTGTGAAGGCAGGTTGTGATGCTTATGTGGAGAAACCCTTTGCAGAGACAATGGAAGATGCTCGTGCCGCTCTCAAAGCAGTTAAGGAGACGGGTAAGGTTGTACAGATAGGTTCGCAACGTCGATCTGCTCCTAATTATCAGGCAGCATACGAATATCTTCAGTCAGGAAAGTTTGGCAAGATTACGATGGTAGAGATGACGTGGAATGTCAATCAACCTGGGCGCTGGCGTCGCAAATCGCTGGTGGAGAAATGTTTTGAGGCCGACACAGATTGGAAACGATTTCTCCTGAATCGTCCCTACGAAAAGTGGGATGCCCGCAAGTATCTCGAGTATCGTCTCTTCTGGCCCTTCTCGTCAGGTATCCCTGGCCAATGGATGTCGCACCAGATAGATACTGTACACTGGTTTACAGGATTGGCTCATCCCCTGAGTGTAGCTGCAAATGGAGGCATATACTGCTGGAACGACGGACGTCGTAACTTCGATACAGTCACGGCTGTCTTCGACTATGGCAAGCCTGATGGGTCTGATAACTTCCAGGTGCTTTACACTTCACGCATGCACAATTCAGCTGGTGGAACCAAGGAGCTATACTTCTCAAATGGTGGCACGCTGAATCTCGACACAAACGAGGTTTCCTCCAATGGCGGAATGGAAGAGTGGGCTGCCAAAGAGATGGGAATGCAAGCAAACTTGCTTGAAGGTTTCAAGTTGCCTGATGTTAAGGTAGAGACTAGTGCCAACACTGGTGGCGACACGATGACCTATCTCCACATGCGCAATTGGATGGAGTGTGTCAGAAGCCGCAAGAATCCTAATGCACCTGCACAGGCTGGCTACAACCACTCCATTGCTACCATCATGTGCAATGCTGCTTTACGCACAGGTCAGAAAGTCACTTTCGACGAAAAGACGCAGAACGTCATGGCTGGTGGAAAGGTGTTCAAGTATTGAATCTTTGATTATTATTGACACAAAACATTTAACATTTTAAAAAGAGAACTCATTCATGAGAAATCTCATTCTGTTGTTTGTCGCCTGCCTTTCCTGGGGAGTGGTAGATCCTGTTGTGGCTCAAGACAAGCCATGGAGCAGGGAGCGTGCATGGAATTGGTACAATAACATGCCTTGGCTTTGTGGGGTAAATTATATTCCAGCTTATGCTATCAACTACACGGCCATGTGGGACAAGACAACATTCTCAGCAAAAGATATTGACAGGGAATTGCAACTATTGGAAGACTTGCGGATGAATTGTGTACGTGTTGTTCTGCAACATGCTGTTTACGAGGACAATCCCAAGTATTTCATTAAGACTTTTAACCGTTTCCTGACTCTATGCTGGCATCATGGCATAAAAGTAATGCCCATTTTCTTTGATGATTGCTCCTTTGGTGTCAGCAATGACCCTGTCATAGGACGACAACCTGAACCTCTCCGTGGTTGGTATGCCTGGGCTTGGTCGCCATCGCCTGGGTACACATTGTTAGTCGATGAAAATCAGCATTCTCGTCTGGAACGCTATGTGACAGATGTGATGACACATTTTGCCCAGGATGAACGTATATTAGCATGGGATCTATATAATGAGCCAACAGGAACCAGTATTCCCCTGGTGGAGCATAGTATGTCATTGCTTAGGAAAGTCTTTCAGTGGGCCAGACGAGTAAATCCTTCTCAACCCGTTACCACAGGTATATGGAATGGAAATAAAGAACTGGATGAATTCCTATCCGAACATTCAGATATCATCACATTCCATTGTTATGACAACAAAGAAAATACAACCCAATGGATTGATTCGATGGTACCGAAAGGAAAGCCTGTTATCTGCACGGAATGGATGAACCGTCCCAGAGGTTCCACCTATGCTGATTTGTTGCTGGTATTCAAAGAGAAGCGCGTGGGATGTATGGCATGGGGACTTGTCAATGGAAAGACACAAACGGATTTGCCGTGGGGACATCGCCCTGAGCATGGTGAATATACTGGCCCCTGGCAACATGACATATATCGTGCCGATTATACTCCCTATGATGACAATGAGGTTCAAATTATAAAGAAGAGTACTGAGCAACGTGGTTTCAAGGATATTATACGGTAAAGGTTAACGTATAGTCAAGATTCCACTATTCTCATTTCGCCGTGTAGAAAACAAATTTCATTGACCCAGCCAATCATCAATCAATTGGCGTGCAATGGATGCTTTGTCAGGAATTTGAGGAAGATTATCTCGACCAAACCAATCACCACCAGCGAGTTCTTCCTTTTGGAGATGTATTTCTCCCTCTGCGTATTGAGCAGTAAACCCCACCATCAAGCCACAGGGATAAGGCCAAGGTTGACTGCCAAAGTATTTCAAATCTTTTATTTCAATTCCAGTCTCTTCACGACACTCACGACGAACAGCCTCTTCAAGCGTTTCACCTGTTTCCACAAAACCTGCTACCAGACCGTAGTACTGACCACGGAATGAACGCGAGTGTACTAACAGAATCTTGTCATCACGTAAAATTCGTACAATAATTGCGATTGACAATTGTGGCCACCATTCCTTGCCACACTCTGTGCAATGCTTCGATATTTCTGTATTCCACTTCATAGGAGCTCCACAACAACCACAATATTTGGTGTTTGTGTCCCAATAAAGTAATTCCTGTCCCTTTCCTGCAAGCTGGTAATCTGATTGAGAGAGAACCTGGAAAGACTTGCGCAAGCCTGTCATATAATAATGAGGATTGTCTTGCACAGGGTTATCCAATCGAAAGATGTGATAATCATCGTTTCCCACATGAATGGTAGTTACATGATTCCAAGGTTGAATCGCAATAGGAGGCTCTAAACCAGAAGGGATACTCCCCTCTGTAGTGAGAAGAATATCCCCATGGCAATACATCAAGTATTTGTTCATTATTCTAATCCAAGCGATTTCTTTACATCAGCAACATGGTTTTTAGCTTTCTCTACCAAAGCCTCGTATTGGTTAGGAGCTGTCATGGTGTCCTTAATCTCAATATAGAATTTTATCTTGGGTTCTGTTCCACTGGGACGGACACTCACTTTGCCTCCATCCTCGCAGAAGTATTGCAGAACATTACTTGTAGCAGGCATATCCAGAGGACTCTCTTTGCCCTCAGCATCATATTGTTTGAGTGTTTTGAAATCCTTGCTTAAAACAACCCTGGATCCACCAATCTCTGTTGGGCGATTGCTGCGATAGTTCTCCATCATTGCCTTGATTTCATCAGCACCACTCTTGCCAGGCTTAACCACATTGATGGTGTGCTCGAAACTGAATCCATATTCAAGATAGATCTGCATCAACAGGTCATAAAGGGTCATTCCATTATCCTTGGCCCATGCAGCAATCTCACAGATGAGACAGATGCTGGCTGGTGAATCCTTGTCGCGCACCTTGTCGTAAGGCAGGAAGCCAAAGCTTTCCTCACCGCCACCAATGTATTTCTGCTTGCCCTCAGAAATGGCAATCTCGCGGGCAATCCACTTGAAACCTGTGTAGCAGTCGCGCAGTTCAATGTTGTTCTTCTGGGCCATCTTGGTGATCACCTCAGTGGTGACGATGGTCTTCACGAGAAAGTCTGTAGGCTTGAGTTGGCCCAAAGCAATCTTGTTCTTGATGATGTAATAGCAGAACATCATGCATGTCTGGTTTCCATTAATGATGATCCATTCGCCCTTTGGATCACGGCAAACGATTGCCAAGCGGTCAGCATCAGGATCACTGGCAATTACCAGATCTGCATTGAGTTTAGTACCCAGTTTCATGCCCAGAGTCATAGCCTCTGCATTCTCAGGATTGGGACTAACGACAGTTGGGAAGTTGCCGTCAATAACCATCTGTTCAGGTACAACATGAATATTCTGAAAGCCCCAACTGCGCAGGCAGAGAGGAACGATGACGCGACCTGTTCCATGCATAGCGCTATATACAATGTTGAGATCTTTCTGACGTAGAATTACATCCTGGTCAATCATGGCTTCCTTAACAGCTTCCATGTAATCATAATCAATCTCACCTCCAATGATTTCAATCAAATCAGGATTGCCTTCGAACTTTACATCCTCAATAGCAACCTTGTTGACCTCATCGATGATACCAGTATCGTGGGGAGTGAGGACCTGAGCGCCATCTTCCCAGTAAGCTTTGTAACCATTGTACTCCTTAGGGTTATGACTGGCTGTAACATTCACACCTGCCTTAGCTCCCAGACGTCGGATGGCAAAGCTGATCTCAGGAGTAGGACGAAGGCTCTCGAAGAGATACACCTTGATACCATTCGCACTGAAGATGTTGGCGACAGTTTCAGCAAATAAACGTCCATTGTTGCGACAATCATGACCTACTACCACACTGAGTCCCTTCTGACCAGGGAATGCTTTCAGAATATAATTGGCAAATCCTTGAGTAGCCATACCAACGATGTACTTATTCATACGATTGGTACCAACACCCATTATGCCACGAAGGCCACCAGTACCAAATTCCAGACTACGATAGAAAGCATCCACAAGTTCTGTCTTGTCCTCATTGTCGAGTAAAGCTTGGACTTCTTTCTTTGTCTCCTTGTCATAAACGGATGAATCCAACCACTTTTTTGCTTCGGCTTCGCAAGCCTTTATTAATTCAATGTCCATACTATCAATAAATAATGTTTTGTAATACAATCATAAATCTCTTTACAAACTTACCACCCTTATCTATTAGCAAGTGGTAAGAGAATCTTCATTTTTTCATCGGCAAATTTAAGAAAAAGTATTCATCTAAGCAAGAATACGAAAAATATTCCTTATATTTGCAGACATAAATATAGTTAATAAAGAATTATCATGAGAAATTTATTTCTTTCAGCATTACTGATGATGTCCAGCATCACAATTTGTGCTCAAGATTATGTGCCCACTGAGGAAAATCTGCAGTCACGCAAGGAGTTTGATGAATGTCGCTTTGGTATCTTCATTCATTGGGGTATTTACAGCATGTTGGCCCAGGGCGAATGGTTCATGAATGAGCATAACATCAACCGTTGGGAATATGCCAAGATGGCTGATGGATTCTATCCCCATCACTTTAATGCTAATGATTGGGTTCGTGCAATTAAGGACTCTGGTGCAGGATACATTACCTTCACTTCTCGCCATCACGATGGTTTCTCGATGTGGGACACAGAGCAGAGTAATTATAACATCGTGGATGCCACACCTTATGGAAAGGACATCATCAAACAATTGGCTGACGCTTGTCATGAACAAGGTATTCGATTGCATTTTTATTACAGTCATTTGGATTGGCGACGTGATGATTATCCCATGGGAAGAACAGGACATGGAGTTGGGAAGTCTGAGAAGAAAGGAAACTATGATCACTATTTCAAGTTCATGAATAACCAATTGACAGAATTGCTTACTAAATATGGTAAGATTGGTGCAATTTGGTTTGACGGAATGTGGGATCACGATGGAGATTCCGTTCCATTCGATTGGAGATTAAGAGAACAATATGACTTGATTCACAAATTGCAGCCTGCTTGTTTAGTGGGCAACAATCATCACAATACAATCAATCCAGGTGAGGATATCCAGATCTTTGAGCGTGACCTACCTGGCCAGAACACTACAGGATGGATTAAAGAGGGTGTTGGCGTTAGTAATGAGTTGCCCTTAGAGACTTGTAATACAATGAATGGTATGTGGGGATTCAAGATAACAGACCCCAACTACAAGTCTGCTGAAGAAATGATTGGTTATCTAATCAAGACTGCTGGGCTTGGCGCTAACCTGTTGTTAAACATCGGCCCTCAGCCCAATGGTGAACTCCCTGCTATGGCTTTGGAAAGACTTAATGACATCGGAAAATATATGAGACAGTATGGGTCAACCATCAAAGGAACAAAGGCTGGAGATGTGTCACCTCAAGATTGGGGTTCAACTACCCGCAAGGACAATCATCTCTTTGTTCATATAACCAATAGGGACACACTAAGTTTGGAACTTCCCTTGACATGTAAAGTGAAGAAGGCTTTCGAATATGATACCCAGAAGAAGATTCCTTTCAAGAAAACTCCTACAGGTGTTTTACTGACATTGAATGAACATAAGGAGAAGATAGATTACATAATCGATTTGGAGACAAAATAAAAAATATCAAGATATGCTAAAAGATAATAATCTCTACATCGCTCATTGTAGCGAAGGACCCATCAATCTGGTGGGCAAGATGTGTAACCGTCATGGTTTGATAGCTGGTGCAACAGGTACAGGAAAAACTGTTTCACTCCAAGTAATGGCTGAGACATTCTCTCAGGCTGGTGTTCCATGTTTCATGGCTGACATGAAAGGTGATTTGAGCGGAATCAGTCAACCTGGTAAGACAAGTGGTTTCATCGAGAAGAGAAGCAAGGAATTTGGTATCGAGAATCCTGAATATCAACCTTGTCCTGTTCGTTTCTTTGATGTGTATGGTGAACAAGGATTCCCTCTACGTACCACCATCTCAGCCATGGGGCCTCAGTTACTTGCCCGTATTCTTGATTTAAATGATACGCAAACAGGAGTCTTAACCATTGTTTTCCGTATTGCTGATGATAAGGAATTGCTTCTTATTGATCTGAAGGATTTGCGTATCATGTTGGATTTCGTTGGGAAAAACGCGAGTATATTTACAACCCAATATGGTATCATATCTCCTGCTTCTGTAGGTGCTATCCAACGTGCCTTGCTGCAATTAGAGGACGAAGGTGGGGATAAGTTCTTTGGCGAGCCAGAATTCAACGTAGAAGATTTGATGGATGTACAGGATGGTAAAGGTGTAATGACGGTTTTGTCTGCTGATAAACTGATGTTGCATCCCAAGCTGTATAGCACGTTCCTGCTTTGGATGATATCAGATCTATATGAAAAACTGCCAGAGGTAGGTGATTTGGATCTTCCTAAACTTGTCTTCTTCTTCGACGAGGCGCACATGCTTTTCGATGGTACCAGCAAGGCTTTGATTGACAAACTCGAGCAAGTTATTCGATTGATTCGCTCAAAGGGAGTAGGTATCTATTTCATCACTCAGTCACCTACGGATATACCCAATGATATTCTTGGACAATTAGGAAATCGTATCCAGCATGCGTTGCGTGCCTATACTCCAAAAGATCAAAAGGCAGTACGTGCAGCAGCAGAGACCTTCCGTTCAAATCCTGACTTCGATACTGAAGAAGCAATCATGCAGTTAGAGACGGGCGAGGCTCTCGTTTCTTTCTTGGATGAAAAGGGTGCTCCTGGTATTGTTCATCGTGCCAAGATTCTTTTCCCATTGAGCCAAATTGGTGCTATTACAGCTGGCCAGCGTTTGGACATCCAGAATGCAGCTCCTACAAGAATCAAGAATTACCAAAATTTCTTTGACCGCGAATCTGCTTATGAAATAATTTCAGTTCAGAATCAAGAAAAAGAAGCACAAGCTCAAGCTGAAAAAGAGCAAAAAGAGTTGGAGAAACAACAAAAAGAGGCTCAAAAAGAAGCGGAAAAAGCTCAGAAAGAGGCTGAGAAACGTGCAAAAGCTGAAGAGAAGGCTAAGAAAGCCAAATCAAGTGGTTGGAAGAGAACTATTTTTGGAACTCTGGTAACTACTGTAATAGCAAGTGTGGCACGCAGTTTAGGATCTTCTGTGGGGAAGGCAATCACAGGAGGAAGCAGTTCAAGCAAGAAAAGTTCCTCTTCTGCTACCAAGTCTGCTGCAGGAAAGGCCGCCAAGAGTGCTACTACTGCTGTGACAAAGAAAGTCTCAGAAGAAATTCTGAAGAACATCTTCAAATAGAGAAATCTCGTCACAAGGAAACTATTGAGAAATAGTGGATTTACGCAAATTCCTCTTTTGTGTGAC
>CAMKMK010000015.1 GCA_946413885.1 uncultured Prevotellaceae bacterium | reverse complement strand
GATTCTGAAATGTAAAAGAAAATTGAGGATATGATCCTTTTTCTATCTTCTGAGGGAACTCGAAATCCTCCAAGGTGACGTAAGCCGTATTTTGATCATCTGCCACCAAATTGACACCTGAAGAACTGACATTGAGCAGCAGATAATTGGGGGTTCCCATGCTGGTACGAGCCTCTTCCCAATAATATACCTGAGGAACCGCAGACTTCGCTTCAACTTGTGGAAAAGCAGGCGCTATGCGATATGTCCCCTCCTTCACACTGGCAGGAATAGTGAATGCAAGTGTATCAGTATAGGAAGTATCATCAACCTCCTCAAGCAAGAAATCGTGTCCATATTCAGCAAGCACGGCCTCAACCTCATCACCCTTCATCAGAAGGAGAGAAAGCTGGCCTTGCAGAACATTCCATCCCACATTACTCATATTTTGGGTTGCCAATTTCAATTCGCCATATCGATCAGCAGAAGCCACGATAGGTTCCATTCCTGCAAAAGCAAACACATTGTGGGGCGTATCTGCACTTTCCCCATCGTACTTGGGACGGATACCCATCACAGCGGACTGTATCAAATTCATGCCGCCCTCAGGGCTGTCTAAATCGTACCATTCGGCTTGTTTAGGCGTCAAATAAGGCAAATAGTAATAACCATCCGCATCCCCTGACAGGCCCATATTAAGATGGAAAAGCCCCTCTGCATCATACCCATCACATATAAAAGCATGGGAAAGTGACGGAGATTGAGCTGACATCAACACTGGATGATGCTGGGTAAGCTCAGACTTGAGCATCCTGATCCAATCCTGATAACTATAAAAATCGCGGAAATACATCTGCAGACCATCATCGAATCCCAGATAATTGGCCAGCGCGATAGGTTGACGGATAGAGCGCGCGCCACTGGATTTCACTCCATACCTCATCTCGACCAGTACGCCACAATCATAGAGCAACTGAGCCACGGCATCCACTTGTTCCTGAGTATAATGTCCCTCCGTGTACGAGTCAAGCATAAGATCATAGTTGTAACCCTGGGGAGGAAGCGTAGTAGAAAGAGTCTGATTGCACCCCAACGAGTCAATATATGTATAAGATGCGCCCGTGGTACCTTGTCGCCAATAGCGTACTACTTGCGCCAAAGAATGAGCCACACAACCAGTAGCGCAATGTGCACCTTCAATAATTGGACACTGAGCATTGTAGGGACTATATT
Source organism: uncultured Prevotellaceae bacterium (assembly GCA_946413885.1). Classification (GTDB taxonomy): domain Bacteria; phylum Bacteroidota; class Bacteroidia; order Bacteroidales; family Bacteroidaceae; genus Physcousia. Next base: position 16,714 of record CAMKMK010000015.1, on the reverse strand, counting down.
GGTTCCATGTATCATGAATGAGAGGTTCTACATATTCAGCCAATTCACTATCCTGCAAAACCATAGGAAAACGAGAAAGAAGTTGGGAATACGTCTCCATGAGAAGTTGGAATCCTGGATTCTGACAAGCCTCATCGAAACTGCCTCTTTCACTATAACCCAATATCGCAGGACCGTCTTCAGACGTGTTCACGATTACAAAACCAGGCTGATAACGGGATTCACAGACAGCAAAATTTCCTGCTTCAGAACGAAAAGAAATATACTGCTTTTGTCCATTTTTTTTCGCTCTCAGCAGCACTTCAAAATCAGTAAGACCTACGCTTTGAGCATAAAGATCTATACCATAAAATGCTGTTACAAACAACAAGCAGGAACCTATGACACGAAAACTCTTCATCACAACATCTTTAGTCCCAGTTTAATTACTCGTTCTACGGTAGCATCCGGTTCGTCATGCAAAATCTGCTGAACAGTCTTCTGAGTAGGACCTGGACTGAAACCTAACATCGTCAAGGCAGCAATGGCTTCCTCCATAACTTCCTTGTTAAGACCACTTGAAGACGCAGACCCACTTTCTGTTTGAATGTAATCAACATCCAGCGTAGCAATCTTATCACGTAAATCAACAATAATACGCTGGGCTGCCTTGGGACCGATACCCTTAACCTGCTTGAGCAATTTATCATTTCCGTCACTTATCACAGAACATAGTTCTGAAGGAGTCATGGCGGACAGAATCACGCGAGCAAAACTGGCTCCAATACCACTTACTGTTATCAAGAGCAGAAACAAATCCCTTTCCACTTTCGTGCTGAATCCCCAAAGCTGATAAGCATCCTCGCGGATAGCCTCATAAATCCAGATTTTCACTTCCTGTTTCCCTTGAATGGCAGCATAGGTGTTGAGAGAGATATTCACACCATATCCAACACCATAACATTCCACGACAGCCAAGGTTGGCGTCAACTCGATTAAAGTGCCTTTAAGATACTCTATCATATAGACTTCTTCAATTGTTTTCATGACAAAGATAGAGAGTTTTTCATGATTTATCGTTTTTTTGTCTGAAAAAGTTATCACAATACATAATAAAGTTTGAATCTTCACGTTATTTATTCGTGAGCGCGCGAAAAATCATAGCAACTCTAATTGTAGCTGGCAGTGTTAATGTACTGGCAGCTATGTATAATCCACATAATTCATCGGTAGAATCTGCTCTTCTTCCATCCTCTGCTCCCAAGGAAGCTCCCAACGATACCATTCCAAAGAAAAAATCTCGCTTCAAGACAAAGAAGACCGTCGCTGAGGATGTAAAAGACGTGACCAAAAAGTCTGGCGATTTGGAGGATCCAGAAAACATTCAGACCACAGTAACCTATGATGAGAAGGATGACACATATACCATTGGTACTACTTTAGGAAATGGTACAGACGGCAACAAGAAAAGTGGCAGCACAGGAAGCACAACCAGCCGCAATACAACAACTAATCGCAGTACAACAACTTCTAACCGGAATAACACAACCTCGAAGACCAACAACAGCAATAGCAGTAATCGCAACAGTAAAAACGGGACCAGCAGTACTTCAGGAGGAACCAACAATGGTCCTGGAAATGTTATTCCTGGTCAAGCAGGATACACCTTAGGTACTGCAACAAGTTACCTGACAGCTCCTATTCTAATGACTCCTGAGGAATATCAACAATGGAGTCTGCGTGAAAGCATGAAGCGGTATTATTATGAACGGAATGCCGAAGCCTTCGAAGCATCAGGAAAGAACAAATTTGACTTTACCGACATAAAATTTGATTTGGGTCCAGCTGAGAAAATCTTCGGTCCTGGCGGTGTGCAGATCAAGACTCAGGGTAGTGCAGAACTGAAAATGGGCGGGAACCTCAAGAAAGTTGATAATCCTGCTCTGGCAGCCAGCCGTCGTAAAACCTTTGGATTCGACTTTGATGAGAAAATCAATCTAAGCTTAAACGGAAAAGTGGGCGATAAGATTGACTTGAACCTCAACTACAACACAGAGGCAACCTTCGATTTTGACTCTCAGAACATGAAACTGAAGTATGACGGTAAAGAGGACGAAATCGTAAAGCTCATCGAAGCGGGCAACATATCCTTCCCAAGCAACATGAACCTTGTACCTGGCGTAAGCAGCTTGTTTGGTCTGAGAACCGATGTACAGTTTGGCAAACTGAAAATGCAGACTGTTGTAAGCCAGAAGAAGAGCGCAAGCACAAGTGTTTCCAGCAAAGGTGGCCAGCAGACCAATAGTTTCGAATTCAGTGCAACGAACTATGAAGAGAACCGCCATTTCTTCTTATCCCATTTCTTCCGCGAGAGATACGATAAAAACATGAAGACGCTTCCCACTATCGCAAGTGGAATCACCATCAAGCGAATAGAAATTTGGGTAACCAACAAAAGCGCCAGCACAAGCAACAACCGAAACATTATCGCTTTGGCCGATTTAGGTGAAAGCTCTTATATAAGTAATTCCCAGTGGACAGCATCTGGCATTCAAGTACCCAGCAACCGCAGCAACAACATGTACGAGGAACTGGTAAACAACTACAGTGAAGCCCGCGATATCAGTATGGCAACTTCTGTGCTTGATGGAATAGGTGATTTTGAAGGCTCCGTAGATTACGAGAAACTACAGAATGCCCGTTTGCTGAGCAGCAGTGAATACGTTCTAAACAATAGTTTAGGGTATGTCAGTTTAAACAGCACATTACAGACAGATGACGTTCTGGCTGTAGCTTACGAATACACGTATGGTGGCACTACATATCAAGTGGGTGAGTTCGCTTCAGACTTGAGCGGAAACACACAAGCTCTCTTCGTAAAGTTATTGAAAGGTACTACTGGCAGCCCTCAATTGCCCATCTGGCGCCTGATGATGAAGAACATCTATAGTCTGGGTGCCACTTCCGTACAGCCTGAGAAATTCCGTTTAGATATCAAATATTTGAGTGATTCCACTGGAGTCTATCTAAGTTATCTGCCCGAAGAAAAGTTGAAGAATACCACCTTATTAAAGGCCATGAATCTGGACCGTTTGGATGCGAACAACAATGCCAACAGTAATGGTCAATTCGACTTCGTGGAAGGATACACCATCAGGAAGGGACGAATCATTTTCCCTGTGGCTGAGCCCTTCGGCGAACATCTGCGCGAATGGATTGGCGACGATAGGATAGCCGATAAATATTGTTTCCCTGAGCTCTACGACAGCACCAAGACTGTAGCAAAACAAATAGCAGAGCATGACAAGTTCTTGCTGACAGGTCGCTACAAGGGAAGCAGCGCTGCAGAAATAGATTTGGGAGTGACCAACATCGCCCAAGGTTCCGTTATTGTGACAGCTGGTGGTGTCACACTGACTGAGAACACAGACTATACCGTCGATTACAGTATGGGTCGCGTGAACATTATTAATCAAAGTATTATAGACGCAGGAACAAACATCAGCGCCAGCGTGGAAAGCAACGACACCTATGGTATGCAGAGAAAGACCATGCTGGGAGTAAATCTGGATTACGAGGTTCACAAGAACCTGACTGTGGGCGGTACGATGATGTTCCTCAATGAGCAGCCTCTCACCACGAAGGTGAACATGGGAAGCGAACCCCTGAAGAACACCTTGCTTGGTGGACACATTAATTGGAAGAAGGAATCCCAATGGCTGACCAACATGATCGACAAGATTCCTCTCATTCAGGCTACTCAACCCAGCCAGATTACCTTCAATGGAGAAATTGCTGACCTGATGGCTGGTCAGAATAAGAAGATACAAGGTGGAGCCTCTTATCTGGATGACTTCGAAAGCAGCACTCAGAAAATCTCTCTGACGCAGCCCACCTATTGGACGATGTGCTCTACGCCCAGCATGTTCTCTGAGAGCAAACTAACTGGCGATCTGCAATATGGCTACAACCGTGCCCTGATGGCTTGGTACTATGTGGATCCTATCTTCACCCGTCGAAGCAGCACGCTGACTCCCAGCCACATCAAGAGCGACTTGGTCCAACTCTCCAATCACTATGTCCGCGAGGTGTACGAGCGTGAACTCTATCCTCAAAAGGCACAAAACAGCTACACCAGCGCCAGCAGTCTTTCCGTGCTGAACCTAGCTTACTATCCCAACGAGCGCGGCCCTTACAACCTGACAACCGATGTTGACCAGAATGGTCATCTTCTGAACCCTCGCGAGAAGTGGGGCGGTCTGATGCGAAGGATGGAAAACACAGACTTCGAGCAGCAGAATATTGAATACATCGAGTTCTGGATGATGGATCCATTCATCTACAGCCGCGACAAAACGGGTGACTTCGGAGGAGATTTCTACATCAACCTTGGTGAAGTGAGCGAAGACATTCTGAAGGATGGTAAAAAATACTTCGAGAGCGGAATGCCCGTAGACGGAAATGAACAGTACTATACTACCACCATTTGGGGACGTGTTCCCAACAGTTCCAGCGTAACTTATGCCTTCAACAACGAGAGCGGAGCACGTGCCCGTCAAGATGTCGGACTGAACGGTTTGACCAATGAGGAGGAGCGGCAATTCATCACCTATCAAACCTTCTTGCAAGAGATACAAAACAAGGTAAATGCTCAGGTCTATGACAGCTTGCGCAATGACCCCGCCAACGATGACTATCACTACTATCGTGGTTCCGATTTCGATCAATTGCAAACCAGCATTCTGGACCGTTACAAGCGTATCAATATGCCTCAAGGCAACAGTGCTGACAGCGACACGAATCCAGAGAGTTACGAAACGGCATGGAAGAGTACACCAGACTTGGAAGACATCAACCAAGACTATACCCTAAACGAATACGAAAAATACTATCAGTATCACATCAGCATCCGTCCTGAAGATATGGTAGTAGGTCGCAATCACATTGCAGACAAGCGTACGGCAAGCGTGAAACTGCGCGACGGAAACACTGAGGAATGTACATGGTATCTTTTCCGTGTACCCTTGGATGCCTATGATAGTAAGGTAGGTAGCATCACTGATTTCACCAGTATCCGATTCATGCGTATGTTCCTCACTGGATTTCAGGAAGACGTCATTCTTCGTCTGGCAACTCTTGACCTGGTTCATGGAGACTGGCGCACCTATGAGCAAGCTCTCTATACAGGTGAGGCTCCCGCAGTAAGTGGAAGTATCGCTGTTAGTGTTGTCAACATCGAGGAAAATGGTGACAAGGAACCTGTGAACTATGTTCTTCCGCCAGGTGTTAGCCGTATCACAGACCCCACCCAGACACAGCTGGTAGAGAGCAATGAACAGGCTATGTCCATGATAGCGACCAACCTTTCGCCAGGTGATGCGCGCGCTGTCTATAAGAACTGTTCTTACGATATGCGTCGATACAAGCATCTTCAGATGTTCGTCCATGCGAATGCTTTGGCTCAAGACTTCACTGGTCTTCAAGACGGCGAAACCAGTATATTCCTGCGCTTGGGTTCTGATTACAAGAGCAACTTCTACGAATATGAAGTTCCCCTAACCCTCACTCCAGAAGGACACTATGACACATATTCGGCATCTGGATGTCGCGCCGTATGGCCTGAGAACAACATGATTGATGTCGACTTGGATATCTTTACGGCATTAAAGAAAGCACGCAATGCGTTGAAGAGTGTTGGAGCAGCCTCCTTCAATGCTCTCTATAGCGAATACGACAGCAACCATCCCAACAATCGACTCTCCGTGATGGGTAATCCCACATTGGGCGAAGTGAAAACTATCATGGTAGGTATCCGAAACAATGGTCGTACCGTCAAGTCTGTAGAGGTTTGGGTCAACGAACTACGTCTGCAAGAATTTACCAATGAAGGTGGATGGGCTGCTCAGGGTAACCTGAACATGCAACTCTCTGACATTGGTTCAGTCAATTTGACTGCTCATGTCGAGACAGCTGGTTTCGGCGGTATCGAACAGAGTGTGCTGAGCCGTTCTGACGAAGATGCTTACAACTATGCAGTGACAACCAACATGGAATTGGGCCGACTGCTTCCTGAAAAGGCAAGAGTAAACTTCCCCTTCTATTACAGTTACAACAAAGAAACCATCAAGCCCAAGTATAATCCTTTCGACACTGACATGTTGCTCAAGGATGCTCTTGATGCTTTGGCTACCAAAGAGGAAAAGGACTCTCTGACATCGCTCACCACACATACTGAAACCAGCAAGAACCTGAGTTTCAGCGGTGTGAAAATCAACATTGGGAACAAGAAACATCCACTACCCATTGATCCCAGCAATTTCACCTTCAACTATAGCCACATGTCGCAGACAACAGAGGGTGAAACCACAATCTACGAACACGAAAAGACATGGAAGGGAGGCATGAACTATTCTTGGAGTCCCAACTGGAAAGCATGGGAACCCTTCAAGGACCTCAAGAGCAAGTCGAAATGGCTTGATCTGGTAAAAGCCCAGAACCTTTCTTTCGCGCCACAAAGCATCACTTTCAGTACTGATCTCCATCGTACATACTATGAGTTGCAGGAACGTGATCTCGATAACATCGAAAATCCCACTGCCTTACCAGTCAATTTTAGCCAGAGCTACTTATGGAACCGTTCGTTCCAGTTACGTTGGGACATCTTCAAAGCTCTGCACTTCAACTTCCAGAGTGGAACCCGTGCTGAAGTGGAAGAACCCTATATGCAGGTTAACAAAGACTTGTATCCTGACCTCTACGAAGCTTGGAAGGATTCCGTCCGCATGAGCCTGAAACATTTTGGCCGTCCTCTGGATTACAGCCAAAGCACACAGGTTAGCTATAAGGTTCCATTGGAGAAGATTCCTTGCTTCGACTGGATAAGTGCAGATGGCAGTTACAATGGTACGTATTCTTGGAAACGAGGCACAGTGATGGAAGATGGAAGTACTTTGGGCAACACCATCAATAGCCAACGCACAGTGAACCTGAACGGTAAACTGAATCTGGAAACTCTCTATAACCATTCTAATTTCCTGAAGGAAACCAACAAACGTTTCTCTGCTTCCAACGCTAAGAACGAGGCAAACAAGAAGAAACAGGAGAAGAAGAAAGCTGACGAGGCAAAGAAGAAACAAGAAGAACAAGAAAAGGCTGCTCGCCAAAAAGCTGAAGCAGAAGCTGCTAAAACGGGTGTGCCTGTGGACTCCATCTTAGCAAAACAGGCTCAACGACAATCCAACGCAAAGGGACAAAGTCAAAAGAAGGTCAACGAGAAAGAGACCAAGGGATTCGCTGAGGAAATCACCCTTATTCCAGACAGTGTCATTGAAATCACTCACAACCAGAAGAGCAATCGCATACGCGTAACAGCAATTGACACCACAGGGCATCCCTATAAGTTGAAATACAAGAAGGTGGATGAGAATAAACTGAAGATCACCCGCTCCCCTGAGGATACTACTCAAATTCGCCTGAACGTGATCGCTCTGCCCAAACGAGAGGAGCAGAAATGGTATGGGATGGCTCAGGCAGGTGCTCGATTCCTGATGATGCTGCGCAACGTAAGTGTATCTTACCGCAACACCTTCAATCTCTCTCTACCAGGTTTCTTGCCTGACGTGGGTGACATGTTTGGACAAAGGAAACTGGCTGGAGCCTTCAGTCCTGGCATGGATTTTGGATTTGGCTTGATCAGCGACAACTATATCGACAAGGCAAAGGAGAACCACTGGTTACTGATGGCGGATAGTGTCTCTACGCCAGCCACAACTGCAAAGACTGAAGACCTGCAGATCAAAGCCAGTCTTGAGCCTTTCACAGACCTGAAGATAGACCTCAGCATGAGTCGGACAGACAACCGCAACAAGAGCATTCAGTATATGTATTTGGGCAATCCAACATCCCAAACCGGCTCGTTCAACATTACCACCATCAGCCTGAAAACAGCGTTCGCCAGCAACGGAAATGTCAACAACGGATACTACAACAAGAACTTCGAGAAGTTCCAGCAATATCTCGACATCTATCAGCAACGCGTAGAACAACGCTACAGCGGCACCAACTATCCCAGTAATGTTGGTCACACGGGAACCTTCAATCCTGAGAATGGAACGGTTGACAAGTACGCCAGTGACGTGATGGTTCCCGCTTTCCTTGCAGCCTACACAGGCGGCAATCCTCATGGAGGTAGCTTGGATATATTCCCATCGCTGAGCAAGATGTTGCCAAACTGGAGTCTGACCTACAGAGGGCTCTCTAATTTACCCTTCCTGCGCGATCATTTCAAGAGCGTACAACTCACTCACGCCTACAAGAGTATTTATGCAGTGGGAAGCTACAACAGCTTCAGTTCCTGGATAGAAGCAATGGGATCTGGCGGTAACATGGGTTACGTATTGAACACCACCACAGGAACTTACATTCCCAGTTCTATGTACGACATCAGTACGGTTTCCATCAATGAGAGTTTCTCTCCCTTGCTAGGTTTGAACTTTACATTCAACAACGACATGACATTGAAGATGGAGTATCGCACCACCCGTGTCCTCACACTGAGCATGACCAGTGCACAACTCAACGAGACAGGCTCCAAGGACATTGTTCTCGGATGGGGTTACAAGATTGCTGATTTCAAGATTGCCAGCCTCTTCCGCGGAAAGAGCGCCAGCCAACAGCAATCCCGCAGCTCCAAAAACAAGAAAAACAATCGTGACAGAGACGAGCGTGATACAGAAGGAAAGAATACAACACAAAACAATAACAACAACTCGAAGAACAGTCGAGGCAATTTTGCACACTCTCTCAACCTTCGCTTCGATTTCAGCCTGCGCAACCAAGATGCCATCAAGCGTGACCTGCAGACCAGTCTTTCTGAGGCTACTTCTGGCAGTAAAGCCATCAAGACAAGTGCAGCCATCGAGTACGCAATGAGTCGAATGGTGACCATGAGTCTCTACTACGATCGCCAACGCTCACAGCCCTTGCTCTCCAGCAGCAGCTATCCCACTATCACGCAAGACTTTGGCATGAGCATGAAGTTCTCCCTGACGAGATAATCCTCTCCCTTTCCAGACAGGTCTTTTAAGTCATCTTTTTCTGCTTTCCTCAGTCAACTATTTGACTGTCTCCAATTCCGTTTGCAAAGTCTCGCACGTTGGCAAGACCTCGTCAGTATGAATATAACGAATGATGCCTTGACGATCACTGATATAAATGCGAGGAATGAGTGAGGTAGCAAAGAGATGATAGATAGTACGATTAGGCTGGGGCGAGTAGGTCATCGTGAAACCCTCGGATTGCCAATAAGGTTCAATGTCATCTTGCGTCTGTGCACGAGAAATAAGAAGGATAGGAATCTCCTCACGGTCAGTAACATTCCACAAGCGTTGCAACTCAGGCAACTCCTTCTTGCAGTCAGGGCAATATGTAGCAAAGAATACGATGACAGACGGACGCCCCTTAAGGTCAGACGTAGCGACAGATGTCCCGTCATTCATCGTCACAGCGAAAGTAGGCAGAGGATCACCCACGCCGAGGGTAACCCCTTCTGTATCGTCAGGATCGCAACTCATGCATACCACACATAACGATATCAGTCCCCGCATAAAATAATGCATAAACCTTCTCATTTATTTCGAGTATTTCTCCATATATTGAGTTTTTGACGAACTATTGAACAAACGGATTCAAAAAAAAGAATCATTTATAAATAGGTCCAAAATTCTGGCAGGCACGGTAGTCAGCACCCTCTTTGTCCATACCAAATGCGTTCCAGGCGGCGGGACGGAAGATGTCGGCATCGGCAACATTGTGCATGCAAACAGGAATGCGGAGGATGGAGCAGAGCGTAATGAGGTCGGCTCCGATATGGCCGTAAGCAATGGCACCGTGGTTGGCACCCCAGCAGTTCATGACCGAATAGACGTCCTTGAAGCAATCCTTCGAGGGGTCGAGACGTGGCACGAACCATGTGGTGGGCCAAGTGGGGTCAGTACGCTTATCCAGGATGTCGTGGGTCTTCGAGTCAAGCTCCACTGTCCAGCCTTCAGCCAGCTGCAGTACGGGACCAAGACCGGCAACACGGTTCACGCGCATCATGGTCATCGGCATGCCGCCCTTCGTAACGAAGTGCGAACTGTAGCCTCCGCCGCGGAAGTAGTCGCGGTCAGCAGGCATCCACGAGGTAGCTTTGAGGCAGGCCTCGACGTCGGCGTTGGTGATGTTCCAAGGCTCCTTCATTGTGGGTTGTCCGTCTTCGGCCATCATAGCGCCAGTAGCATCAAGCGTCGTGGCACCGCTATTGATAAGGTGGATGAATCCCTGAGCGGCCAAACCGCTCAGCACGGTACCGGTGACGCGTTGCACGGCTTCTGGGCTCCAATAGGTGCGGATGTCGCTGAACATCACGCCGCGGTTGGTCAGCAGGTGACCGAAGAGCATCGACAGACCATTTAGGAAGTCATTTTCGGTGGCGAGGACATCCGCTTCGCGCACACCATTCCAGTCGAAACTGGTGCAGAGCATGGACTCAGGGAAGTCGAAGTTTGGCTTGTAGTCAGTCCACTGCCGCTGGCCCTGCACGCCGCCGAAGAGAGCGTTGTGACCGAGGGCTTCTTCCTTGTAACCCATCTCGAGGAGGCGCGGATTACCGTGCATCAGGTCGCGGATGATCATCATAGTCTTGACAGTGAACTCCCAATCGGCATCCTTCTCCTCGCGGTTCTTGCCTTTGCCCTTTCCGTTGAAGGTGGTCATGGGTGTGCCAGGGAAGAGAGGACGGTCCTCGTTGTAGTCGTGGCCCTCCTGCGGCTTGCAGTATTTCTCCACCCAAGCCATTGCTTTCTTGAACTCTTCAGGGTCGAAGATGTTGAAGTCCACACGACGCAGGATTTCTACAAGGGAAACGTACTCCGTGCGCATGCCGAGGTAGTGCTGCAGGAAGTCGGCATCGACAATGCTACCGGCAATACCCATGCAAGTGTTGCCCATCGAAAGGTAGCTCTTGCCCTTCATCGTGGCAACAGCCTGAGCGGCGCGAGCAAAGCGCAGAATCTTCTCTGCCACATCAGCAGGGATGGTGTTGTCGTCGAGGTCCTGTACGTCGTGCCCATAGATGCCGAAAGCGGGCAGACCCTTCTGAGCGTGGGCGGCCAGCACGGCAGCCAAATAAACGGCTCCTGGGCGTTCTGTGCCATTGAAGCCCCACACAGCCTTGGGGTAGTGCGGGTTCATGTCCATGGTCTCTGAGCCGTAGCACCAGCAGCTGGTGACAGTAATGGTAGAGCCCACGCCCTCGCGTTCGAACTTCTCTGCACAAGCAGCACTCTCAGCAACACGGCCAATGGTGGAGTCTGCAATGACGCACTCTACAGGCGAACCGTCACCATTGCGCAGATTCTTGGTTATCAACTTGGCCACAGCCTTGGCCAGGGCCATTGTTTTCTCTTCGAGACTTTCTCGGACACCGCCTTGGCGACCATCGATGGTCGGACGAATGCCAATCTTGGGATAAGAAGTTTTCATGTTTATGATAATTTGACAATGTTTATGGACTAATTTTCTTTCGATATTCCTGTGGCATCATACCTAGAGGACAGAAGGTGGGTTCTGGCTAATGCTGAGTGGAAACGGGACGATACTTGAAGTTGCGAACCCTTTCCTCGTCTAAAGTGCCATTAGCGAACCAAGAGATATGCATATCCTCGAAAATGCCTATGGAAGCTGGAATGTCCTCACTGGCAGGCACTTTCCATTCCGCACAGAACAGAGGACGTCCAAACTTGGCGGCTTGGGCATTGAGCCATCCTAAATAAGGTGAAGTCTGGGCGGAGGCATAGCAGATGACATCGCTCATGCACCAAATACGATAACACAGATTGACGCTTCCGCTGCCATAGGTGAGGCGGCTCCATCCATCATAGCGACCATGCACGAGACCGTCTATGTAATCGAAGCCACTTGGAAAGGACTTTACGGATACAGAGGGTGTCATGAAGATGGGTTGCTGCGCTCCTGTTGCCCTTGCAGTTTTGAAAAGGTCATCGATAAGGGTGTTTGCCCGCGTGGGGTCGCTGTTGACAGCACAAAGCTTGTTGAAGAGGTCCCAGGCAAGTATGCGGCTATCCTTGGAATAGCGGGTCAAGACAGCAGCAACATACTCAGAGAGTGAGGTGGCTGACAACTTGAAATAGGTATCAGAAAGCAATTGGGGCAGTATCGTGAAGCCGTTCGCTTCAGCCAGGTTAAGCAGGTTATCCATGTTGGCAAAGAATGCCTCCTGATCGTTCCTGAAGGCACGGAAGTCCAAGGCAACAGAGATACTGTTGTAGGGCGAAGTCGTGCCGTTCAAGCCTTCCAGCGTGGAGATTGCCTTCGCGATGTTGTTGCAGGAGATTCCACGCGTGGGTTGACGGTTCATCCATCGCCACGCCTTCCATCCTGACCATCGCGAAGTTTTGTCCTCGTTGCTGTTCATGAAGAGGTTGAAATGATAATTGGAAACATCCTCAGAGGGCAGCGTGGCCGCCGTTATCCAATTGACGTGATTGTCTCTCATGCCTTCTGTCAGACTGTTGTTGTTCAACTGGAAGAGAGGACGGTGGTACTGTTTCATGAGTCTGTCAAGAAACTCAGAGTCAGCATTTTCAGCAGAGAAGCCGCTCGCGTCACTCAGTTGCCACATCAGGTTAGCTGCGTTGTTTTGAAGGGTATCAGGCACTATCCCATCAGCTACCAAAGGTGCGCAGAAAAGGGGCTGGTTCTGGAAAGCATAGCGGGCCTTGCGCAAGATGGTTCCCAACTTGCTCTTGAAATCTGCTTCTTCAGCAATGGCATCCGTCTGCTCGAAAACACACCAAGCCTGGATGCGGCGATCGTAATAGTAACTGTTGATGACTTCGTAGGCATAAGTAGCCAGATTGCTGGCACTTATCCTCATGTTCGTGCTGGTAATCAAAACAGGAATGACTGTCATGCCAGCACTCTCAGCGGTCGAGAGCAACGAGTTGAATTGGTTCTTGACAGTATTGCTATTGGATGCCCAAGCGCTATAACCGATTCGTACTGCCACAGTATTGTAAAGTCCGTCAGACTTGTGTGCTGCTATTTTAGTGATGGCCTCAGAAATGCTGTTGCAATAGAGGCCCTTGCTCTCACCATGCTGCATCCATTTCCAGGCACGTCGAGGCGACCATATCTCCGTGTACTCAGCTCCTGTCTTAGCTCCGTTGAAATCCCCTTGAAAGTCGAAGTTCTTCACCCATTGGGGCTCGCTTTCATTATATGGTTCCATGTCTGCATAGAGGGCATTATGGAACATGGGGTCCCAGTTGTAGAAAGTGGAGCGTCCCCATCGTACTTCCCAGTTGGGGTCACAAGCAGAGAGCCCCCACGTGTAGAAATTGATGTTGTACTTGGCAAAGTCAATCAGGGTACGAGCATACGTTGAACCGTTGGTGCGTGTCATGCATTCCGTACAAACGAGAGGACGGTCAGAAATCTTCTTCAGACGTGCATACATGGTGGGCGTCTCGTTGTTGAATCCGTCCTGACATGAGTAGTCGTGATAATTGTGGAGGTCCATCAGTTTCTCCACATTCTCACGCAGGAGGCGTCCATCCGTTGCCGTTGCCTGATTGGTGCCTACACCTCCATCCCAAACAAGAGAAGAGGTGATGGCCTGGGTGCAACCTTCCTGGTGACACCACGTGATCATTTTGGTTATCCAATCCATCATCTCCTTGGTATCCTTATCATTCAAGTTGGGTTCGTTCCAAAGATCCCAAAGAATGATTCGTTTGTCGCCCCTGAAATGACGGATTATCTTGCGAACCTGAGCCTCCATGCTTTTCAGGGCAGCGGCATGATCACTCTGGCTGAAATAGGATTGGGGGAATCCAAACACAGGAGAGACGGTCATACCATATTTATCGGCCCATCCTGCCCATTGCTCGACAGCGCTGATGTAATTGTCAGCATTGGTTCCACCGCCAGGCCACCAGCGTACAGAATTGTAGCCCAAACTGGCAGCATAAGCAATAGCCTGCTCCTGAGTCATGGCTCCACAGGGAGGGTATGGGCAATTGATGCCTCGTATGGGGCCATACTCTTGCTGCCAAGCGGCACATTGCTCTACCGTCCACTGGCCACGCTCGTTGGGATATGTGGAGGAAGTGGAGGTAACGACAATATTCTCAGCACAAACGGAAAAGGTTATAAAAAGTGCTGATACAAAGGAGGTGAGACGACACTTGTACATTCTACAAATAGGAAGGAATTTCATGGGTATTGATCATTTTTTATTTAACAACAACTTTTTTGGTCACATTTCCAATGCGCACAACATATACTCCACCAGGCATCAACGTTTGATCAGAAGGTATCAGACGGCCAGCGACATCGAAGGTCTCCCAATTCGAGGCACCAACCACATGGATGGTTCGATCGCTCACTGTGATGATGGGTTCAGGGACGAAGCTTTCGAGGATACCATTTGCCAAGTCTTCAGCCTTGTAGATTTTCCAAGCCCAGGGTGAGTTCTTGAGTTTGGAGGAAAACTTCACAGGGTCTGCATCCACATCCACTGCGCCCAGATAACGCTTGTCGTTCCCATCCTGGAAACTGATAGAAACCTGATTGTCTCCCAAGCTGGTTATCTTCAAGGCATCAGAATCATTTTTCCTGGTAGAAAAGATCTGCAGATAATGGTTGTTCTCCCACTTGCCGCTCACGCTCATGTAATGGTAACTCGAGCGGCTGCGCAGGTGGTAGGTGTCATTTTCTGCCTTAGTCGTAATAAGAGACCATTCCTGCTGACGCGACTCAGGGTCAAGCTCACGAAGAACGTAGTCATAGGATGCATGGCCAGTCGTATTATCGTAGAGACAAAGATTGCGTGCCTCATAGTCAGGGTACGCGCTGAGGATTTTGTAATAAATCACGCTGCCATTCTCTGTCTGAGGATAGGTTTGCGAGAACGCCTCGTTTGTTCCCAATCCCCACGTTAACACAAGACTTGCCAGAATGGATTTCCAAATATTCATACAAGAAAAAAGTCTCCTCATAACATTCAATAACCTAGCAACTGCAACATCACTTCAGCATAGCGTTTTCCAAGTTCCCTGTAGCCAGCCGCATTGAAGTGGTTCGTGTCGGCTGGATTGGCTTCACAACCTCTGGATGAGATAACATGCGCTGTGGGTACAGTATTGGGCAGAACATCCACCAACTTATTGGCTTCCTTACTCTTGCCATTCTGCTCAGCATGTACTACTTCTCCTGCCAGCAAAGGCACATTCTCTGCCTTCAGACCCAAATCTCTAAGGAGGTCTTCGTACACTTTCTTTACCTTCAATGGCCACAGGCTATCCCCCACATTGCTTTCACCCTGATGAAGCAGGATTCCTTTGATCACACCCACGTGCTGGGCGCGAAGGGCACAATCGAGCAGTCGGATGTACTGGATGCTGTCATACTCTGCCATGCTTGATTGAAACCAAGCAGGCCATCCACTTCGTGCCAACTCCCTTGGATCATACTCCTTAAAGAACTGTTCGATACGACATCCTCCCACAGCCACATTGATGATACCCACCTTGATGTTAGAGGGCAGTCTCTCCACCATCGTACGGCCAAAGTAGTCACAAGGGCTGAGTCCTGCTCCAGCTCTGTTGAGAGGAGGAGTAGCCTTGTACCACTTGTATTTCTTTCTGACACCGCCTCTGTTGTTTCCTGTATTGGCAGGTTGATCAATGGCTGGCATCATACGGAATCGTGGGCTCACTCCCTCGTAGTCGCAGTCTTCAGGCTTGGCATCCCCAACCATATTCGATTGACCAAATGCCAGAAACACATAAAACGTGGAATCCACCTCTGAGTAGAAATTGCCAGTCTCAAAAGGATAATTGGCAGGACTGGAAGCCAAGAACACCTCACGTTGTGCATGAAGCATACTGCACATCATCAGCAATATCAATATAGTATATTTCTTCATTACTATTCTGTTTTTCAGCCAATTGATTTACACATCATCTTACCAACACGTTCTTTACCTCGCCAGCAGCCTCCACCACATAGATGCCTGGCATGAGCTCGCGGTCATCATCCACCTCACGTCCCTGGATGTCATAGATACGGTACCTGTTGGTTCCGCTTACGACAATCCTACGATTGATGGCCTGTATGGTGATGTCGCCCTGCTTAATCTCAGCCACAGCGGAAGGAACAGCTCCCACAGGGAACACATACCATGCACGGCTACTATTGTAATGGTCTGTCTTGCCAAATATGTCAGGTCCTTTTTCTGTGTCGCCAGCCAGCATATAATGTGTGGTCGTTCCTACTTTATAGGTCATCGTCAGCTGTCCGTCACCAAGGGGAGTGAAAAGCAGTTCGTTGTCAAAACTCTTTTTGGTGGCAAACGTGATGGCGAAGAAGGTGTTAATCCAGCTTCCTGAGGTGCTGATGTAACGATAGGTAGCTCTGTTGCGAAGAAGATAGGTACCTTCAGCATCTCCCGGCACGAATTGCCACTCTTGGTATTTATTATCTATCTCATGATCTGCCAACAAGTAGGCATACTTTCCGTTGTCCTTCGAATTATCCTGTAGGCAAAGCCCTGAGTTACCAGGAGCAGCGCTGAACACCTTATAATAAATGACAGCACCCGTATCGTCCCTTTCTGGGTAGTTCTGAGCGAGAGCACTTACTCCCATCATCCCCATCAGAAGGTAAACTG
>CAMKMK010000014.1 GCA_946413885.1 uncultured Prevotellaceae bacterium | reverse complement strand
TCTATCCAGCAACTATCAGGATCCTCTTTCGAGAATAGAACACTGATTTTTCGGTCGTACATGGTGTTTACACTGAATTCTTCGTTGCTCTGTGGGAAATCGTACACCATGAAAGTTTTGTCAATCTCTGTACCATCCAGAATGCTGTTGAGTACGATTACATTTCGGATTGAGTCTAGAGTTTCCTGATTGGGAAAAGATTCCCAATTTGCCTCTGGGATAATGTGCTGGATGACGAGAGAGTCCAAATAGAGTTGGATGGCATCATTGGAAGGTGCAAAAACGGTGTATGCTCCGTATGCAGTCATTAGTTGATAGACCGTAGTTTCAGAAAGGCTACTCAGTTTGGTTTCCTTCATCAAGCGAACATATTCACTGAATTGTTCATGTTCAGACAGATAACTCGCGATGGTTCGCTCGGTATTAACATATCGTGCAGACATGTCAATGTGCTCCTTACATCCAACTAAGAAAAGGAGCCCCATGCAGAGAGGAAAAAAATTCTTCATCATTTCTATTTCTAGTTTTCTATTTTATTCTTGTTCCAAATGAATCGGTAGTTAAACCGACGATTAGGGGCAGCATCTCCATCAGTGCATAGAGAGATTGCATCCTCAAGGGCAGCAGGATTGTCAATCCATTTAAAATCAAACGTTAGAGAATTCCCTTTATCATTTATGACTTTACGAGGTAGGCTGATTTCCATTTGATTTCCGCTATCAGCATATGAGAGAATGCCTGCTTGTTTCCAATGGTCATTTTCGTAGCGCATAAGGGTTGTCTCTGTTTCTGAGACGATTATTTTGTTCACCATATAATCATAACCACACCAGCCTGTTTCTGAATTCTGATCAGCATCGATAAGGAGTAGCATCCAGTTAGGATCTGTGTGGGGGCTGAGTGCCGAAGATGTCTCTACATAAAATATAATATTGTTACGGGTTACAGCCACTTTGCATTGTGTTATGTCGTTACGTCCTGATTTATTGGTGTAATGAAGGTTTCCATAACCATCCTCATCGCGATGTGTTATGTCGCCTCGTGTGTCATAATAAGTAGTAGGGATAGTATTCCATTTTTGGAAGTTTCCATCTATTCGGAATTTGCTGATTCCGTAGTTCTTGGGAATTGGACGAACTCCTTTGTAGCGACGGATGTTTTGTACCATTTGCATATAGAAATTGTCACCGAAAGTCTTGTCCTTAACAGGAGCTATTGTTCGATTGAATTCTGCATTGTATTGATCTATGAAAACAAGATCCATTTTGCGGTGAAGAAATTTAGAACCTGGCCAACGACCGGCACTCCATTCGTTCCAATCATTAAGATAAATGAAGGAAGGGTCTACCTGTAGTGCTTCGTCCCATCTATCTTGGAAGTAGATTCCATAAGTAGTGGGATTCTTCACTTCTTTTCCTAACCAAGGAACATAGGCCTGAATGGGCATGTCTCCTCTTCCTAATTCTGGCTCTTTTGTTTCACGACGCCAGCTCTTACCTGTGATAGTAATAGGATGTTGGGCTGGTGTGACAGCCATTTGCTCATAGGAACCTTTGTGAGGAGTCGCCAACTCAAAGGGCGTTTTAGCAGCTACAATAGAATCATTGAGTTCATATCCGAAACACCAATTGTCCTCTGTGCCAACATAAGGTCTCTCGTTCCATTCTCTATATCCCCACCACATATTACGGAGAGTGAAGAAGGATTTAACTTCTGGACTATAGTCTGCATTTTCCCCAAAATTTAGTTTTGCTCCATTCGAATCGATGGGTTGTGGCTCTGAATTGTAAAGTAAAAGTGGTTTTCCTTCCCAATAGAACCATAGATCTTGGTATCGAGGTGTACGATAGAAGTGATCATAAAGTTGCTGAACCACGTTGTAGACATTCCCATTGAATGCCCAAAAGCACATTTTCGGGACTTTATTTCCTTCTTTCTTCATCTTCTCCATGATTGTAAAGAGTACTTCCCACTCGTCCCAATAGAGTGTTGCATTGGTGACATCCATAATTAGAACATCTATGCCAGCATCTGCTAGCATAGATATATCGTGACGACATACATATTCATCTTGACTGAGGAAATATCCGTATTCAGGTTCACCCCAATGAAGGAATTGGTCTTTCCATGCAGGGCGATGCATATCAAATCGACAACTGTCATCTTGTGCCAAAACTTTTGTCACGTCGGCAGTGTAGGGAAGGCCGTTGTGGTTATTACGAGTGTGCCATGTAATGTAGAAGATGCCCACTGTGCGTGGTTTATCTGTTTTCAAGTTTCCTACTTCCAGAGAAGTGGGCATCGCTCGACCGAGTCCATCTGTAGCAACCCAAGTGTCACTCCATAGATCCTCTTTACTTTCCTGAGCATAGGAAGTTAGGATATAGAGCGCAATGAAGATGAACATAGAACGTTTCATCCTTTTTAGCTTATCTGTTTGTTGATTGATTTATTTTTCAATCCATTTAACCCATTTTTTATCTGTATCGTATCCTGCTGCAACCATGGTTTCAATAAACTGAAGTCCTCGTACGCCATCATATACGTTGGGGAAGTCCAAAAACTCGGGCTTGGGTTTTTCTCCGTTTTTCTTGGCACGTATTGTCTTGGAAAAGTTTCGATAAATATTAGCAAAGGCTTCGATGTAACCCTCAGGATGACCACCAGGAGTGCGTGTGTTCCATTTGGAGAGGGAATTCATGTATCCATTGCCTGTTCGGATAATCTCTGCGGGACGGTCTGCCCAACGAGCTATCAAAGTATTGGGCTCCATCTGTTGCCAATCGAAACCTCCTTTTTCTCCATAGATTCGGATGGCGAGTCGGTTTTCTTCACCAGCAGCAATTTGTGTGGCATGAAGTACACCATGTACGCCATTAGTATAATGAAGGAAAGCGGCGGCATCGTCATCGATAGGACGTCCTTCCACGAAGGTGTTGAGTTCGGCACATAGTTCAGTCACTTTCTCTCCTGTAATGTATTCTGACAGATGCCATGCGTGAGTGCCTATATCACCGACACAACCGCCTTTACCGGATTGAGTGGGATCTGTTCGCCATCCAGCATTGTTACCTCCTTCTAACTCAATACGTTGAGAGAGCCATCCTTGTGTATATTCCACATAAATCCGACGTAGTTTACCCAATTGTCCTTCTGCAATGCGCGTCTTCATCTCCTTGACGGCTGGATATGCCGAATAAGTGTGGGTTAGAGCCAGTGTGAGTCCTGTCTTTTCTATCTTCTCTTGCAACTTCAACGCTTCTTCCAAAGAAAAAGTCATTGGTTTGTCCAATACTACATCAAATCCAAGATCAAGTGCAAGGGCAGCCTGTTCATAATGTACTTTGTTGGGAGTGACAATAGCCACAAAATCCATTCGTTCTTCTTTTGGTAAAGAAGATTCTTTTTCTAACATCTCCTTGAAATCACGATAAATACGATTTTCAGGAACATACCAGGCACGTCCTGTGATAAGAGAGGTTTGGTAGTTACGGCTAAAACATCCGCATACAAGTTCAATGTCGTTATCCATCAACGCTGCACGTAAATGGATAGGGCCAATCATGGCGTTTCCTCCGCCTCCGATCATACCCATTCTGAGTTTTCTGTTCATCATGATAAAATATTATTTGTTAGTACTTTTTTGTTTTCTATTTGGTCGATGCATACATGGATAGTTTTTTCAGCATTGTTTTTGAGTCGTGGTGACCAAAATGCATCATCAATGTATACTTGTGAGAAGTCTACTTGTTGCATCCGCTTGGTGATTTGGTTAGTATTAGCAAAACAAATCAGTCCAATTGTCAGGAATAGGATTATTGCTATAGATCGCTTCATATTCTTTTTCTTTGTATGACTCTTAAAAAATTATACTCCACCAAATTGAATTCCTTCGAAAACCAGAGTGGGAATCAGATCTGTTTCCCAAGGATCAGCATCGTTTCCAAGTTCTACAAGATTTTGCCACAACTGCAGCATGTTGCCAGTAATGTTCATGCCACTAAGAGGTTGTGTAATCTGACCTCCTTGGATTAAGTGACCTTCGATGCCATATGAGAAATTACCTGTTGTTGAGTCGCAGTTTCCTCCATTAAAATCGGTCACAAGAATACCTTCTCCAACCTCTTTTATTAGTTCCTTAAGATTTTTGCTGCCTGCTTGCATAATCAAATGATGAACACCTTGAGTTGTGGGTTCCATTTTTAGCTTTTTACTATAGGGCGTGTCTATGAAGTAAGTTCGTAGGATACCATGGTCAAAGATAGTTCGACGCTGGGTTGCAACCCCGTCATAATCAAAATGACATGCTCCTAAAGTGCCAGGAATCAAAGGATCATCTACAAGTTGTAAAAGTGGAGATAATACTTGTTGGTCAAGTTTGTCGTGAAGGAATGACATTTTCTGCTGCAGAGCTTGCCCTCCCATTACGTTAAGTACAGGTTGCAGCATATTACCAGCAATAGGTGATTCCAGAATCATCGTATAGATTCCACCTTTGATAGGTTTTTGTCCTATTTTCCGCAAAGTTCTTTCTAAAGCTATATCTGCAATTCCAGAATGAGGCATATCATGGAAAAAGATACGTGTTTCTCCCCATCCGTCCATAGGGTGTTGTCCATCTTTACCCTCTACAGCAAGTATTGTACTCAAGGTACATCGACTACTTTCTTCGTATCCGTGGAATCCGTTACTATTCATATAGTATGCCTGATGCTGGCGATCCGAATATCGTGTCTGTGTACTAATGATGCGTGGATCGCTATTAAAAGCTTGATTGTGATTCTCTACGGTCATCTGAATCTTTTCGCTTGGATCCATGGCGGCGAGTGTGGCATCGAAATTTTTCAGGTCAAAGCCATCTCCTTTGTAATAAAGACTGGGATTAGGTAGGGTGCGGCTTTCATCAGGTTCCAGGATTTTTGTGTTTTCAATAGCTTGGTAGATGAAAGTCTTTAATTCATGTTGATCTAAATTATTGGTATAATAGAATCCATCACGGCCGTCAAGTATCAAATTAATGGCAAGAGAAATGGCTTTGGCTTGCTGTAACTGCTCCGTTTGTTCATTTCGCATGACAATAGTTGTCTCATGATTCTCCGTCAAAATAAGTCTGAAATCTATCTCTCCGTAGGCAGCGATTTCGTTGGCAGCATAGTTTATGATATCCGTTTCCATTCGTCTTTTCTTTTAGATGTTTGTCTAACAAACGAGTATAAACAATATATCTACTGCTTGACAGAAGACAAAAGGAAGAAGGATAAAAAAACGCCTATAAGGACTTCTAAACATTGTTTTTATCTATATTCGTGAATGCAAAGATAAGATTTTTTTCTATGAATTCCATTCTGGATGAAATAAATTTCATATTTTTGTATCACGAAAACAAATAAATCATAAAAATTTAATTTAAATTTAGGAGAAATATGGAAATGAATGTGTCTTCAGACATTAAATATATAGGAGTCGACGATCTGGATATTGATCTATTCGAGAGTCAGTATGTCGTTCCAGAAGGAATGAGCTATAATAGTTATATTATTTTTGATGAGAAAATAGCTGTTATGGATACTGTGGATGTACGTAAAGCCGTTGAATGGAAACAGAATCTACAGCATGCATTGGCAGGTCGAATACCAGATTTTTTGATTGTTCAACATATGGAACCCGATCATGCTTCTCAGATTGCATGGATGTTGGACCAATATCCTATGATGAAACTTGTTTTGAGTGCTCAAGCACTCAAAATGCTCCCCAAATTCTTCGAACAAATTAATATTACAAATCGTACTCAAGTAGTAAAGGAAGGTGATCAATTGGAATTGGGAATTCATACGTTACAGTTTGTTGGTGCGCCTATGGTCCACTGGCCTGAGGTCATTATGACATATGACTTGACTGATAAAGTTCTTTTCAGCGCTGATGGATTCGGTAAGTTTGGAGCTATCCAGAATGAGACCGATGATTGGGCATGTGAGGCTCGACGTTATTATTTCAATATTTGTGGCAAGTATGGCATACAAGTTCAAAATGTAATTAATAAGGTTGCTGCATTGGATATTCAGGCTATTTGTCCTTTACATGGTCCAGTGCTTCGAGATAAAGCTCTCCAGGAGTCCCTTCGCCTCTATAATATTTGGAGTAAATATGAACCAGAAAGCGAGGGTGTGTTAATTGCTTATGCCAGTATTCATGGTAATACTGCAGAGGTTGCAAAGAAACTTCAAGGGATTCTTATGCAAAAAGGTGCTAAGAAGGTGATTCTTTCTGATTTAGCCCGATCAGATATGGCTGAGGTTATAGAAGATGCATTCCGCTATCCTAAACTTATTGTTGCAGCCAGTAGCTATGATGCTGGTGTATTCCCTGTAATGCATGATTTCTTATATCATTTGCAGATAAAGAATTATCAGAAACGTCGTTTTGGTATCATCGAGAATGGTTCTTGGGCTCCTACAGCAGCCAAGACGATGCGTTGCTTGATTGATGGAATGAAAAATTGTGAGGTTGTAGAACCCATTGTGACCATTCATAGTTGTATGAAGGAGACTGATATACCACAATTGGAAGCATTGGCCGATTCAATTTTGATATAATCTCGTGTATCATTTTCCTATAACACGAGAGACACTAACAGATGTCTTGTCCACGGCGCTTAGTCGAGGTGGAGAATATTCAGACATTTTTCTTGAGCATACGGAAGTCTTTAGTGTGGTTCTACAAGATGGTTTAGTGAGCCAGTCCCAGCAAGCTGTCATCTATGGAGCAGGTATCCGTGTTGTCTCAGGAAGTCAGACGGGGTATGCATACACGATGGATTTATCACCTTGTACTATGCTTAATGCAGCGCGTTTTGCTGCCAAGATTAGTGAAGGTTCTAAAATATCACCCCCCTTTCCCCTTATTACTAAGAACTATTGTGATACTTCTACTCAGATTTTAGAATCGAAAGCCACATGTCAACATCTTATATATATCGATCAATTAGCTCGCTCGATGGATTCTCGTGTTATTCGTGTAAAAGCATCCATCTCACAACGTATACAAGATGTTGAGCTGGTTAATAGTTTGGGAGAATACATGAAAGACCAGCGATCACGTATTTCTTTGATGATATCTGTCGTTATGCAGCACGATGGTCAGACCCAGATGAACTATGCAACTCGAATGTTTCAGATGGGCATTGAGTTTTTATCTGAGAAGTGTATTCGTGAAGTTGTGGAGGAGGCCGTCTCTCGCACAGCTTTTTTGTTTAAAGCAAAGCAAATCGAAGGGGAAGAAATGCCTGTCGTGATGGCAGCTGGAGCAAGTGGAATATTGATGCATGAAGCCATTGGACATAGTTTTGAGGCTGATTTCAATCGTACTGGTGAGAGTGTTTTTGCTGGCAAAATAGGACAAATGATATGCGATCCTAGTATCAGCATTATAGATGATGGCACATTGCCTCACGATGTTGGTTTTTTACACTTTGATGATGAGGGCGTGCCAGGTGAAAAGACTATATTGGTGGATCATGGTCGGCTTAACAGTTATATACATGATCGTATCACTGCAAAGTTCTTTGGAGTAAGACCCACAGGAAATGGACGTCGCGAGAGTTTCCGTTATCCGCCTCAACCTCGTATGCGTAGCACATATATGATGGAAGGTGACGCTTCAGAGGAGGATATCATTCATAGTGTGAAACGTGGAATTTACGCGAAGACATTTACCAATGGTCAAGTACAAATTGGCGCAGGTGATTTTACATTCTTTATGAAACAAGGTTATCTCATCGAGGATGGACATCTTACGCAACCTATTCGAGACATGAACATCATTGGGAATGGACCACGCGCTCTTTATGATATTTCCATGGTGGGCAACAATTTAATGATTGATCATAGTGCGAGTACATGCGGAAAGGGCGGCCAGAATGTTCCAGTCAGCCAAGGTCTACCTACAGTTCTTGTTAAGAAATTGGTTGTAGGATAAGCTTTTGTTCTTAGAACATAAAGTATCGTTTTGCATTATAGTAAGATATGTCCTGAACCATCTGGCGGATACGAGACATCTCTTCTACAGGAAGTTCCCCGTTTTCTATGTCACGGCCGATAAGATTACATAGGATCCTTCTAAAGTATTCATGACGGGGATAAGAGAGGAACGATCGACTATCTGTCAGCATACCAACAAATCGACTGAGTAATCCTAATACACTCAATGCATTCAAATGCTCTTCAATACCAAATTTTTGATCATTGAACCACCATCCACTTCCAAACTGAATCTTACCAGGATTGGGTCCTTCTTGGAAATTGCCAATCATTGAGGCTACCATATAATTGTCAGCTGGATTGATGGTGTAGAGGATTGTTTGTGCTAAATGACGCTCTTGGTCTAATTTGTCCAGAAATCGAGCCATACTGATGGCAGTGTTGGGAGTGCCGATACTATCGTAACCTGTGTCAGGACCTATAGCACGGAACATTCTTGTGTTATTGTTGCGGATAGGACCATAATGGAATTGTTGTGTCCATCCTGCTGCGGCATCTTGTCGAGCGAAGTCCAGCATGAGAGAGGACTTGAACTTTCGTGCTTCCTCCTCTGTGACTTTTTTACCACGAATTGCTTTTTGGAATATGACATTTACTTCAGTGTCATTGTAGTTGTCAGCATAAAATTCGTTTATTCCATGATCACTCAATCTGCATCCCATTTCGTTAAAGAAATCATGTCGTCGCTGCAAAGCATCTATTAAGTCTTGGTAAGTTTCAATACTCAAGTCGCTTACCTCGCTCAGTTTGTCAATATATACTTTGTATGTAGCGTGATTTTCCAAAGCCATAGCTTTATCAGGACGCCAAGTGGGCAACATCCTCACCTTGAAGCCACTGTCACGAGTGATCTTGTGATATTTCAAACTATCAGTGGGATCATCAGTAGTGCAGACAATTTCCACGTTGTAATGCAACATCAATCCTCGTGCAGAAAACTCTGGTTGCTGAAGTTTCTCGTTGCATTCCTCATATATTTCATGAGCCGTCTCAGGATTAAGCAGTTTATTTATTCCAAAGGCAGTTCGTAATTCCATATGGGTCCAGTGATAGTGAGGATTACGCATCGTGTATGGGACGGTCTCAGCCCATTTCAGAAATTTCTCTAAGTCGCTGGCATCTCCTGTAATGAATTTTTCGTCCACTCCATTTGTTCTCATGGAACGCCATTTGTAATGATCTCCACCTAACCATAATTCGGTGATGTTTTTGAATTTGTGATCTTCTGCCACCATCTTTGGATCAAGATGGCAATGGTAATCTATAATGGGTAGGTTTTCAGCCTCGGAATGAAACAATTCTTGAGCAGTAGAGGTCTCAAGCATGAAATTGTTATCCATGAATTGTTTTATCATAATACTATCAATTTTGTATTACAAAGTGAATATGTTGAAACCGCCATCTACAATGGATACAGTGCCAGTGACAAAGCTGGAAGCCTCACTCACCAAATAATGAATAGTGCCACAGAGCTCTTCTGGTTTGCCAAATCGTTTGAAAGGTGTTTGTCGGATAACATCGTTTCCTCTTTCTGTCAATGAACCGTCAGGGTTGGTCAGTAATGCGCGATTCTGGTTTGTCAAGAAAAATCCTGGAGCAATGGCATTTACACGTATCCCAGGAGAGAACTTGGTGGCAACTTCATTTGCTAAAAAAGCAGTAAAGTTGTTGATGGCCGCTTTGGCATTTCCATAACCCATTACGCGAGTGAGAGGGCGGAATGATGCCATACTGCTGAAGTTTACAATGCTTCCCTTTTTTGCTTCCACCATAGGTTTTAAGAAAACTTGTGTGGGTATAATTGTACCTGTCAAATTAACATTGAGTACCTTCTGAAATTCTTCTATCTGGATGTCAAAGAAAGTTTCTTTGGGACTTATGGTTGCACCAGGCATGTTTCCTCCTGCTGCATTCAATAGAGAGTTTACCCGGCCATACTTTTTTAGGATTTTATCCCGTGCATCTTCCATAGATGCATTGTTTGTTACATCGCTTTGAATGAAGGAGGCATCACCGCCTTCTTTTTGTATGTCAGCAACTATTTCTTGCCCAACTTCTTCCTTGCGGCCCAACAATATAACATGGGCGCCTTGCAGAGCAAGGTATTTCCCAATTTCTCTACCTAAAACGCCTGTTCCGCCAGTGATAACTATCACGTGGTCTTTGATGTCAAACAAGTTTTTCATCATATTGCTTATTTGGTGGTTATTTTATCATTCTAAACTATTTGTTATTGAGGCATTTGGTCCATTCTTTCATGAAGGATCATTTGAAATCTCATCATCTACTACAGCTAATACACCTTCTATCTGGCCAAGAGCTAACATTCGACCATGGAAACTGTACCCTGCATTGTAGCCCATCTTTTCGTCTCCCAACATAAGTGGTGCATGATCAACTCGCATGGGTAAGTCTTTATTGACGCGCTCAAAAATGCGACAGAGTTCTATAATGTGAGCCCTGCCACCTAAATGACTGGCTTCTTTAAAGTCACCATTAGGCAACACATTGGTACTGCGCAAATGAACAAACCATGTCCTGTCGGCATATTTTCGGGCCAGTGCAGGCACATCATTGTGAGCACCGCTGCTGAGAGAGCCTGCACAGAAAGTTAGACCATTATGAGGATTAGGTACGGCATTGAGGAACCACTCTATATCGGCATCGCATGTCACGATACGAGGCAATCCCAGAATTTGCAATGGTGGATCGTCAGGATGAACGCACATCTTCATATCCCATTCGTTACAGATTGGCATGATGGATTCCAGGAAATATTTTAGATTCTGACGTAATAGATCACGTGTGATTCCTTTATAAAGATTCAGCAGACCTCGGAAGATTTCCACAGGATGTTCATCATTCTCTTTGATATTACCATTCACAAACCCTTGAGTCTTTACGATGATATTTTGAACCAATCTGTGTTCATCCTCGCGAGTGAAGTGATCGGCCATCTTCTCCATTACAGATAATGTTTCTGGCGTATAGTCTGCCTCTGCACCCTCTCTTTTTAGAATTTTACAGTCGAAATATGCAAATTCTGCATGATTGAAATAGAGACTGCTCGTTCCATCTGGATTTGGGTTTTCTAAGTCTGTTCGAGCCCAGTCCAGGACAGGCATGAAGTTGTAGCAGATGGTATGGACCCCTGCTTTGCCTAAGTTGGCTAGACTTATTTTGTATTTTTCTATAAGTTCATCACGGTCTGGACCTCCATACTTAATGCTTTCACACACAGGCAGACTTTCCACTACGCTCCAGCGAAGGCCAAAACTTTCGATGTATTCTTTCAGGTCAATGATAGCCTCAAGAGGCCATATTTCCCCATTAGGAATGTCATGCAAGGCCGTTACGATACCTTCCACTCCTATCTGTCTCAGCATGCTCAGAGTTATTTTATCCTTCTTGCCAAACCATCGCCACGTCTTTTCCATTAGGTTGATATATGATTGATTAAATGAGAGTTTTGAATATTGTTGTTCTAGGATTTTTTATGCTTTTACAGCCTTGTATTTTGGAACCAGGATTTTCAGAATGGTCCATCCTATGATATATGCGATAGCACAGTAGCAGAAGATGATGAAGTATCCTGCAGGTTTACCCTGAAATCCCATAAAGCTCATCTGTGTTTGATCAGCATAGTCAAAGAGATTGCCGCTGCCCCAGTTGATAAGGAATGAACTGATACCGCCTGCCATACCATTTATGCCAGTCATTGTGCCAACAGCTTTCTTGGGAAACAGGTCGCTGCCGACTGAGAAGAGGTTAGCTGACCAACTTTGATGTGCTGCTCCTGCCAAACCGATTAGGATGATGGGTAACCAGTAGGTAAAGGTTCCCAAAGGTTGTGCGAAGAGTGTCAGCAAGGGGAATAATGTGAAGATAAACATTGCCTTGAGGCGTGCATCGTAGGGATGCTGTCCCGTCTTATTTACGATAATGGTAGGTAGTTTGCCACCATAAATAGACAGCATCGTAATGGCGTAGAGCACAAAGATGAGCATCATGGCAGTTGGGTTGTCGCTCTTCAGACCATACACATCGCTGATGTAGGCTGGGGTCCAGAAAAGGAAAAACCACCATACACCATCTGTTGCCAACTTAGCCAGGAAGATGGCCCATGTTTGTGGAAATTTGTAGAAATTCCAAAATGGCAGATTTAGCAGGATGAAGGATAGAATGATGAGCCAGGGACTGATAAGGAAAGAGCCTATGAGTACTAAAATGCCTAAGACAAAATAAATCCACGAGTGTGGAAGCATTGAAATGGAACTCTTCTCTGTAGTCGTCTCTTGGGCTGTCTCTTTTTCTTCTTCTTCATCATCTTGATGAATATAAGCTAATTCTGCGGCGTTCACTTTCTTGCACTCTTCGGGTTTCTTATAGATGAATATCCAGAAACCTATCCAAATGAAGCCTAATGCACCTATGATAATGAAGGCCATTTCCCAACCATAGAATTTAGCAATCAACGGAATACAGATGGGGGCAATGAGAGCTCCTATTGTGCTGCCACTATTGAAGATGCTGGTGGGGAAGGCACGGTCTTTTTTGGGGAAATACTCAGCTGTCACCTTGATGGCGCAGGGGAAATTGCCGCTTTCGCCCAAACCAAGCACAATGCGACAAACGATGAAGAACCAGGCGCTGACTGAAGCAATGACGGCTGTAGAAGTACCTACAGCATTAATAAGTTCTTCTTTACCCTCCAATCCAAGCCATGAAGCTGTCGCAACGCCGCAGAAGGCGTGCATACAAGCGCCTAATGACCAGATTCCAATAGCCCACAGGTAACCTTTCTTTGTGCCAATCCAGTCCATAAAGCGTCCGCTAAAAAGGTTGCCGATTGCATAGACAAGAGAGAAAATGGCGGCAATCTTACCATAATCGGCATCAGTCCAATGAAATTCAGGAGCAATGAAATCTTTCCATGTTAATGAGAGAACTTGGCGGTCCATGTAATTGATAGTGGTAGCCAAGAAGAGCATGCCACAAATTACCCAACGGTATTTCGTCATGCGTTCAGGATTTGTCTGGTTCATGATTTTAAATGATAATTTATGTGTGAATGTTGTCACAAATTTAACTTTTTATTTTGGTTTCCCCAATGGAATGACCTTTTTACTGCATAAAATCATGTTAAATTTGATTCGGATTCCAATTTTATTATTAAATTTGCACAATAAGCATGATAAAAAACGCATAGATTATGTATTTACTTGGATTTGATATAGGTAGTTCATCAGTAAAGGCTAGTCTGGTGGATGTCAAGACTGGCAAGTGTGTAATCACCTCTCATTATCCCAAGACAGAGGCTCCCATCTTGAGCGCTCGTCAAGGGTGGGCTGAGCAGAATCCTGCTGATTGGTGGGATTATATCAAGCATGCAACCCATGATGTGATGCATCCCTATGGTGTCAGTGCAAGCGACATCTCTTCTGTTGGTATTAGTTACCAGATGCACGGATTGGTGCTTGTTGACAAAGAAGGCGAGGTGATTCGTCCATCCATTATCTGGTGCGATAGTCGAGCTGTCTCACATGGCGACCGTGCTTTCCAGGAGTTGGGTGGCGAATTCTGTTTAACCCACTTGCTCAATAGTCCTGGCAATTTTACTGCTAGCAAGTTGGCATGGGTTCGTGAGAATGAGCCTGAGAACTTTGCCCGTATTTACAAGTTCATGCTGCCTGGCGATTACGTGGCTTATCGTATGACAGGCGAGATGCAGACCACCGTGAGTGGCCTCTCTGAGATGATGCTTTGGGATTTTCGCGAGAATCGTGTCAGCGAAGAGCTGCTCAGTTTCTATGGAATCGACAAGTCTCTTGTGCCTGATATTGTTCCCACCTTTGGCATTCAGGGTCGCATGACCCATCAGGCTGCCCAGGAATTGGGTCTTCGCTCAGGTATTCCTATCAGTTATCGTGCTGGCGATCAGCCTAATAATGCCCTTTCCCTCAATGTCTTCAATCCTGGTGAGGTGGCTTCTACCGCAGGTACGAGTGGAGTCGTTTATGGAGTCTTGGGAGATGTTAATTATGATCCATTAAGCCGTGTCAACAACTTTGCGCATGTCAACCATACTGCCGACAATATTCGTCTTGGCGTGCTGTTGTGTATCAATGGAACAGGCATTCTTTATTCTTGGATCAAGCGTACGTTTGCCAGTACCAACAATTACAATCAGATGAATAGCCTGGCTGCTTCTGTGCCTATTGGAAGTGAGGGCCTCTGTATTCTCCCGTATGGAAACGGGGCTGAGCGTATGCTGCAGAACAAGGAGATAGGCAGCTCCATTCATGGCATCAACTTCAATACGCATGGCAAGGCACATCTCATTCGTGCTGTCCAGGAAGGCATCGTCTTCAGTTTCGAATACGGCATGGAGATTATGCAGAATATGGGAATGAAGCTGAATACCATCCATGCAGGGCATTCCAATATGTTCCTCAGTCCTGTCTTCTGCGAAGCTTTGGCAGGTGTGTCTGGTTCCACCATCGAGCTCTATGATACGGATGGCTCCGTGGGCGCTGCACGTGCTTCTGGTATCGGCACTGGAGTCTTCGCCAACAATGACGAAGCCTTCTCTAAGCTTAAGAAGATCATGGTTGTTGAGCCCAATCCTAAGACTGAAGCAGACTACAAAGAGGCTTATGAGCGTTGGAAGTCTGTCCTGAAAATGTATATTTAATGACAAATCAATAATATTTTTTAATTATGGTAAAAGAGTATTTCCCTCAGATAGGTAAAATCAAGTACGAGGGTACAGAGAGTCGTAATCCGTTGGCATTCCGTTACTACGATGCTGAGCGTGTCGTAATGGGCAAGAAGATGTCTGAGTGGCTCAAGTTCGCTATGGCATGGTGGCACACTTTGTGTGCAGAGGGTGCCGATCAGTTTGGACCTGGCACAAAGACCTTCCCTTGGAATGCTGATCCTGATCCCATTCAGGCCGCCAAGGATAAAGCTGATGCAGGTTTCGAGATTATGCAGAAATTGGGCATCCAGTATTATTGTTTCCATGATGTTGACCTTGTTAAGGAGGCTGATACAGTTGAGGAGTATGAGAAGAACCTGAAGGAAATTGTTGCCTACTTGAAGCAGAAACAGGCCGAGACGGGTATCCGTCTGCTTTGGGGTACTGCCAACGTGTTTGGCAACAAGCGTTACATGAATGGAGCAAGTACCAATCCTGAGTTCGATGTGGTAGCCCGTGCCATCGTTCAGATAAAGAATGCCATCGATGCTACTATTCAGCTGGGTGGTACCAGTTATGTGTTCTGGGGTGGTCGTGAAGGTTACATGTCACTCCTCAACACGGATCAGCGTCGTGAGAAGGAACACATGGCTACCATGTTGCGCATGGCTCGCGATTATGGACGTGCTCAAGGCTTCAAGGGTACCTTCCTGATTGAGCCTAAACCCATGGAACCAACCAAGCACCAGTACGATGTGGATACTGAGACCGTCATTGGATTCTTGCGTGCTCACGGTCTTGATAAGGATTTCAAGATCAACATCGAGGTAAATCATGCTACTTTGGCAGGTCATACCTTCGAGCATGAGCTGGCTTGTGCCGTAGATGCAGGCATGCTGGGCAGTATCGATGCCAATCGTGGTGATTACCAGAACGGATGGGATACAGACCAGTTCCCAATCGACAACTTTGATCTCATTCAGGCCATGATGCAGATTATCCGCAATGGCGGATTCAAGGATGGTGGCACGAACTTCGACGCTAAGACTCGCCGCAACAGTACTGACTTGCAGGACATCTTTATCGCTCATATTGCCGGTATGGACGCTATGGCTCGTGCTCTGCTCAATGCTGCCGACCTTCTTCAGAACAGCCCTCTTCCTCAGATGGTACGCGATCGCTATGCAAGCTTCGATTCAGGTCTGGGCAAGAAGTTCGAGGATGGTCAGATGACCCTCGAGGAGGTTTACGAGTATGGCAAGCAGGTGGGTGAACCACCACTCAAGAGCGGCCAACAGGAACTCTATGAAGCCATTCTGAATATGTATTGTTAGGTTACTAACGTGTTCATTAACTATAAATAATTTAAAAATCATTTATCTCATGGAAAGTAAAATTCCTTACAAAATTTATCTCACCGAGAACGAAATCCCAACCCAATGGTACAACGTTCGTGCCGACATGAAAAACAAGCCAGCTCCGCTCATTAGTCCCGCTGATGGACATCCTCTCACTATCGAGGAAATGAACCCCATCTTCTGCGAGGAACTCAACAAACAGGAGCTCGACAACACGACTGCATGGTTCGATATTCCTGAGCCTGTTCAGCAGTTCTATCGCATGTATCGTCCTTCACCTCTGGTACGTGCTTACTTCCTCGAGAAGGCGCTCGATACGCCTGCCAAAATTTATTACAAGTTCGAGGGTAATAACACGTCAGGTTCCCACAAACTGAATTCCTCCATCGCTCAGGCATACTATGCCAAGGCACAGGGACTCAAGGGAGTTACAACTGAGACAGGTGCTGGACAATGGGGTACTGCCCTTAGCATGGCTTGCGCCTATTTCGGCCTTGATTGCAAGGTGTTCATGGTGAAGGTCAGCTACGAGCAGAAGCCTTTCCGTCGCGAAGTGATGCGTACCTATGGCGCCAACGTCATTCCTTCTCCCAGCATGACTACTGAGGTTGGCAAGAAGATCCTTGCTGACCATCCCAACACGACAGGCTCGCTGGGTTGTGCCATTTCTGAGGCCGTAGAGGCTGCCGTAACGACACCAGGCTACCGCTATGTCCTTGGCTCTGTCCTCAATCAGGTTCTTCTCCACCAATCTATAATTGGTTTGGAAGCCCAGAAGGCCATGCAGAAGTACGACATCAAGCCAGACATCATCATTGGCTGCGCTGGTGGTGGTTCCAATCTTGGTGGCTTTGCATCCCCCTTCATAGGCGAAATCCTGCGAGGCGAGGCAAACTACAGGGTTATAGGCGTAGAGCCAGCTTCCTGCCCAAGCTTCACGCGAGGCAAGTATGCTTACGACTTCTGCGATACGGGTATGATCTGCCCTTTGGCTAAGATGTACACCTTGGGTAGCCAGTTCATTCCTTCTGCAAACCACGCAGGCGGTCTGCGCTATCACGGCATGAGCCCCATCCTTTCCCAGCTTTACCACGATGGATACTTCGAGGCACGTTCAGTCGAGCAGACAGCCGTCTTCGAGGCTGCAACACAGTTTGCACGTACGGAAGGCATCCTGCCAGCTCCTGAGTCAAGCCACGCCATCCGTGTGGCCATTGATGAAGCTCTCAAGTGCAAGGAGACAGGTGAGGCCAAGACCATTGCTTTCAACCTGACAGGTACAGGCTACTTCGACTTGGTTGCTTATCAGCGCTTCAACGAAGGGACGATGGATGACATTATACCAAGCGACATGGCAATCGCTGAATCACTCCAGCATCTGCCAAAGATAGGTAACGAATAATCAGCACTTTCCTCCAAGTTAGGATATTAGGCATACTCAGTTCATCAATGGTGGACTGAGTATTTTTCATGATATCATTTCGAATTATTTCTATCCGGTAAAACTCTGACATTCCACCTCAAAATTAGGAATTCCCCTTGTGTTGATGTCAGCCCTTTTGGTTATCTTTACGTCATTTCGGGATAAGGATTAAAAGAGCATAAGTTGTTTTGTGTCCTTAATATAGTATCCCTACAAAGCCTGCGGTTTATAGTCAAAGAGGCAATAGGCAGCCAGTGTAGCGACCATGTTCATGATGAAGTTGTTGATAGACTTGTGCCTTGAGTGCACCAGCAGTGCCGTGTTCTTGAGCATGTCGTTAATGGTCTCGATGATGCACCTTTTCAGTAGCATGATTCTGTCTGACGCGACACGTTGAAATCGCAAAGACAACACGTTGAGTCGGGCAACTCAACACGTTGATTTTGAAGGAAGAACGAGTTGTGTCTGAGAACTCGGATTACTCGGAAAAGTCGGATAATTGCCAATTGGGCTTAAGAGCTTAATGGCTTACTGGTTTCATAGTGAAACCACTCCCTCGAAACAGGGGAGTGGTTTTTGGTTTCGTTCCACGTGGCTATACCAGATTGCTTGATATTGCCACTATATAGACAACGGAATGTTTCTTCTCTGGCAAAAAATGTCGTTTTGTTACTTTGTTACTTTGTCGTTTTCGCCACTCTCAGGTTCTT
>CAMKMK010000013.1 GCA_946413885.1 uncultured Prevotellaceae bacterium | reverse complement strand
TTGGATACAGATTCTGGTTTTATGGTAATGACCATACGCCCATTCATATTCATGTAAAGAAGGGTGGTGCTGTGGCGAAATATAATATCTTGCCGATTTCGTTGGTGTATAATCATGGTTTCAAACCGTCTGAACTAAAGATGATCGAGGCAATATTGGAGGATAATGAAGAGATAATTGCCCAACACTGGAATACGTTCTTTAATAATGCTAAGTAAAAAACGGAGGTAACAATGGAAAAGATTGAAAATATTTGGTTAGCTGATGATGCCATTTGGATTAGGACTGCCAGTGGAAAAGAAGCATGTGAGAAGTTCAATGACTATCCTCGTTTAAGATATGCCACGAAGGAACAACGGTCTAACTATGAGGCTGATGAATATGGGCTTCATTGGGAAGAAATTGATGAGGACCTAAGTTTTGAGGGCTTTTTTGATAAGCGGGAAACAACACAACTCTATAAGTTATTCATGGCCCATCCTGAGTTGAATGTCTCTGCCATTGCCCGACGTGTGGGAATCTCCCAGAGTCTGATGGCACAGTACATCAGCGGTAAAAAGAAAGCCAGCGAAGCAAGGATTGAACTGATTATAAATACTGTTCGCGCGATAGGTCAAGAACTGATAGCAGTATAATAGGACTGAAACGTCCCTTTTTTCACACATCTATTTGCAAACTTCACTCAAAAGTACACTTTAAAGTACACCTTAAAAGACGAGAAATTCTTGTATACTATCTGATTACAAGGACAATTTTGTACACCCGTAGGGAATCGAACCCTAATCTGAAGAACCGGAATCTTCCATTCTATCCGTTGAACTACGGGTGCAGCGGCTCTTTTTGCTTCATCTTGGTTCATCTCCCTTGTCTTTTCTGCAAGTTGAGAACCTGCTTCCAAGAGGCTAAACAGCTACGCTGTGGGAACCAAAAAGGAAGCAATGAGAAATCAGGATGCAAAGATACGATAATAAGTCGAATTCGCCAAACGATATAGAGTAGATTTGTAGGATTTCATCTTCTACTGAAGCTTGCGATAATGAGAAAAGTAGGAAATATGTGAAGATTACTGGACAAAACACTTTGAAGATTGAGACGAATTTTGTAACTTTGTAGCAACAAGAAAACATTTAATGCAATGATCAACAGACAACTCTTACATCCAGAAAGCATTGTCGTGATAGGAGGCTCCAACAATATGCACAAACCTGGGGGAGCTATCGTGAGAAATCTGGTGCAAGGTGGCTACAAGGGGACGCTGAGGGTGGTGAATCCAAAGGAAGAAGAGATACAAGGTATCAAGGCTTTCCACGATGCGAAAGAACTGCCTCCCACAGAAATGGCTATCCTGGTGGTTGCAGCAAAGTATTGTCCGGATTACGTGAAATACTTGGCGGCAGAAAAAGAGGTGAAAGCCTTCATCATCATTTCGGCTGGATTCGGCGAGGAGACACAGGAGGGAGCGAAACGTGAATGGCAAATCCTAGAGTACTGCAATCAGTATGGTTGTGCCCTGATAGGCCCCAACTGCATAGGTATGATGAACGATTGGTATCATGGGGTGTTCACGAAACCTATTCCTCAGTTACGGCCAGAAGGGGTTGACTTCATCTCAGGCTCAGGAGCTACAGCAGTCTTCATCCTGGAATCCGCTGTGATTAAAGGTTTGCCCTTCAATTCCGTTTGGAGTATAGGCAACGGTAAACAAATTGGGATAGAGGATGTGCTTCAGTATATGGACGAGAACTTCGACCCAGAGCGGGATTCTCGAATAAAATTGCTCTATATAGAGAACATATCGGACCCTGACAAACTGCTTTATCATGCAGGCTCTCTCATCAGAAAAGGGTGCCATATTGCAGCCATCAAGGCAGGCAGTTCAGAAAGCGGAAGCCGTGCGGCAACCAGTCATACAGGGGCTATGGCAAGCAGCGACTCTGCCGTAGAAGCCTTGTTCAGAAAAGCCGGAATCGTAAGATGCTATTCTCGCGAGGAACTGACTACGGTTGGGTGTATCTTCACTCTCCCAAGCCTGACGGGTAAGAATTTTGCCATCGTGACACATGCGGGAGGGCCTGGAGTTATGCTGACCGACGCTCTCTCCAAAGGCGGGCTACACGTTCCACACATAGCAGGCCCTATGGCAGAGGAACTGAAATCGAAGCTCTTCCAAGGGGCTTCAGTAGCGAATCCTATCGACATCTTAGCGACAGGAACAGCAGAGCAATTGGGCATCGCGATAGATTATTGCGAGGAAAAGTTCGACGAGATAGATGCGATCTTTGTTATCTTTGGCACGCCAGGATTAGTACGACCCTATGAAGCCTACAACATCTTGGACGGCAAGATACGGAAAGGCAAAAAACCCATCTTCCCTATCCTGCCCTCTGTGCATAGCGCAGGACCTGAAGTAGCAGAGTTCCTCCAGAAGGGACACGTCAATTTCTCGGATGAGGTGACGTTGGCCAACAGTTTGGCTCGCGTGATGAACACTCCCCTACCTGCTCCGCCTGAGGTGAATCTCTTGGGGGTAGATGTGCCTCGCATACGTGACATAGTGACAGGCATCAAGGAGTCAGGCTACATTTCACCCAACCTGGTAAGAGAGATATTCAATTGTGCTGGAATACCGATGGTGCAGGAGCTTGTGTCAGACCAAAAAGAGGAGTTGATAACCTTTGCAGAAAAGATAGGCTACCCGGTTGTGGCAAAAGTTGTGGGACCTATCCACAAGAGCGACGTAGGCGGTGTGGCGCTGAATATCCGCAGCAAGGAGCACTTGGCCTTAGAGTTCAATCGCATGATGAAGATACAGGATGCAAAAGCTGTAATGGTGCAGAAGATGCTGCAGGGAACAGAACTTTTCATTGGTGCCAAATACGAATCCCGCTTTGGCCACGTGGTTCTATGCGGACTTGGAGGTATCTTCGTGGAGGTTCTGAAAGACGTATCAAGCGGCTTGGCACCTCTTTCCATGAGTGAGGCAGAATCAATGATTCATAGTCTGAAAGCTTATAAGATCCTGCGTGGCACACGTGGACAGAAGGGCATCAATGAGCACAGATACCAAGAGATTATTGTCAAGTTGTCCACGCTGCTTCGTTTCGCGACAGAGATCAAGGAATTGGACATCAACCCCTTACTTGCTGATGAGAATGAAGTGATAGCCGTAGATGCAAGAATATGGATAGAAAAGCCTCCAACTGAAGCTAAATAGAGAACAAAAAGGATATGATTCGAAGGCTATTTGTAACAACCATGATGTTCTTACCTAAAAAAGGACAACCTATGACGTTACTTTTCAGAAGAAATCATTAACTTTGCCAAAAGAGAAAGAAGCATAATACTAACTCATAAAAACAAAAGATCATGAGAAATGCCAGATTAGTTACTTTGATGAGCTGTCAATGGGCAGATATGGATCTGGATACCCTGTGTGGCAAAGCTGCCGAAATGGGATACGACGGTATCGAACTCGCCATTTGGGGCAATCACCTGGATCCTATCCGTGCTGCTAAAGATGATGCGTACGTAGAGAAGATAAAAGGAATCTTCGAGAAACATGGACTTGTGGTGAAAGCTTTGTGTGCCCATGTACCCAGCCAATGTGTGGGAGACTACAATGATCCTCGTCTCAACAACTTCGCTCCTGCTGAATTGGCAGACAATCCTGATGGCATACGTGCCTGGGCTATCGAGACGATGAAGGCTGCTGCCATCTCAGCCCGCAAGCTGGGAGCCTATTGTGTGACTGGTTTCGTAGGTTCGACCATCTGGAAGTACATGTACTCCTTCCCACAGACTACTGAAGAGATGATAGAGCGCGGATTCCAAGAAATCTATGATTTGTGGTGCCCCATCCTGGATGTCTTCAAGGAGAATGGAATAAAATACTGTTTAGAGGTGCATCCTGCAGAAATTGCATTCGATTATTATACAACTAAGCGTCTTCTGGAGAAGTTTAAGGATCGTCCTGAATTTGGCCTCAATTTCGACCCAAGTCATCTTCAGTGGCAAGGTATCTCGCCACATGTTTTCCTTGAGGACTTCATCGAGCGCGTATATCATGTGCACATGAAGGATTGTGCTGTGACGTTGAATGGACGAAACGGTCTGCTTTGCTCTCACATCGACTTTGGTGACCTGCGTCGCGGCTGGAACTTCCGATCTTTGGGTCATGGTGATGTCAACTTCGAGGAGATTATTCGTGTTCTGAATGCATACAATTACGAGGGGCCTCTCTCAGTAGAATGGGAGGATTCAGGAATGGATAGAGAGTATGGCGCCAGAGAGGCTTGCGAGTTTGTTCGCAAGATTGATTTCAAACCCTCTGACATCAAATTCGATGCGGCAATAAAATCTTAAAGGACGAACATACAAAGAAGAAGAGAAGAGGCTTGTTTTGACATAAGCCTCTTCTCTCTTTTCTTATTCATACGAGATTCTCGCTCTCGTCATTCCTAACGTGACGAATCACTTTTTCTCAAAAATCCGGGTAGCCTTACCACGCCATTCCTGAGGATCCTCGATTCCAAATATGTCAGCGATAGTGGAAGCTACATCAAACTGCATGACTACATCAGGAATCTCGTAGTTTTTCTTCACTCCTTTTCCACAATACACAATGGGAACAGTCAGCTCATCAGGATGATTGCCACCATGTCCTGTACCTACTCCACCATGATCGGACGTCAGGATGATAATCGTATTATCGTAGATGCCTGCATCCTTCACAGCCTGGACAATTTGACCAATCTGGCTATCCACCCGATTGACACAATCAAAGTATTTGGACGTGTGATGACCATCATGGTGACCAGCATGATCTACCTGATCGA
The DNA here is from genome assembly GCA_946413885.1 of uncultured Prevotellaceae bacterium. GTDB lineage: Bacteria > Bacteroidota > Bacteroidia > Bacteroidales > Bacteroidaceae > Physcousia. The sequence continues at coordinate 13,904 of CAMKMK010000013.1, read as the reverse complement.
TATGGATATAGAACAGGTCTGGCTTCTTCTCCTTAATATATTTAGCAGCTTCTTCAGGAGTGTCTCTCTCAACATTGGAGCCCTTGATATGTTTCATGTGATTGCAGTCAAGGCTATCCACATAATACTTGATAGTACCCCACTCAAACTGCGCTCCAATCTCAGCTTTGGGATAAGCCTGACGGACTAAATGGAAAACGGTAGGGAACAGCCCGTGTTCGTTTACTGTTACAGGAGGGACAGCAGGACCGTTGGCGTTATCGACAATACCATTCATGCAAGGTAATGCTGATGAAAACATAGCTCCCCAGTTGGGACCGCTCACAGAAGGCATAACTGTGCGAGCTTTAATGCTCCATGCTCCCTCGCTCATCAGTTGACGTATGTTCTTCATCTCACAATTGAAGGAATCGCGGAAAGCATAAGCTCCCCATCCATCTACACCAATCCACACCACGTGCTGGGCACGACGGGTTCTACCACTCGAGTTCTTGCGTCCGTAAGCAGATGTCAAAGTCAATACGGACAGAAGGAAAATCAAAATCTTTTTCATGTTTTCTTGGGTTTTATGATTATGTCATTTCATATATCAAGGAATATCTCCTATTGGACGGATTCTAAAGAATATCTCTTCATAATATTGGATTTGGTTACAAAAGTACAAATAAAATCGCACATTCATTGAATATTCCTCCAACATTTTTTAATCATTACCCTCTACATTATATTCATTTGCGGAAGAAAAGTAAGGGAAAAAGGCTCAAAAGATAATATGATGATACTTTTTTCGCTCTTTTTGTTGACAAATTGGATATAAAGGTTTACCTTTGCAATAAAATTTGACAGACAAACAGACAAAAGATTGAAAAATGAGTAAACTTTTGAAGCCAGCAGGCTATAAGCCTTTATTAGACCTGAAACAAACAGAAATGGCCATAAAGAAAATCAAGGACTTCTTTTTGAGTAGTCTGAGCACGGAGTTGAGGCTGCGCCGTGTGACAGCCCCTCTCTTCGTGTTACGCGGATTGGGAATCAACGATGACCTGAATGGTGTGGAGCGTCCTGTGAGCTTCCCCATCAAGGATATGGGCGAATCTGTTGCTGAGGTGGTTCATTCACTTGCCAAATGGAAACGCCTGACTTTAGCAGAGTACAAGATACAACCAGGATACGGCATTGTGACAGACATGAATGCCATTCGTGCTGATGAAGAGATGGACAACCTGCATAGTCTCTATGTGGATCAATGGGACTGGGAACGTGTGATGAAGGCTGAGGAGCGCAATCTAGTCTATCTAAAGAAGATCGTAAGGCGCATCTATGGTGCCATCCTACGTACAGAATTCTATATTAGTGAATCTTTTCCACAACTGCATCCCTTCTTGCCTGAAGAAGTTCACTTTATCCACAGCGAAGAATTGCTGCAATTATATCCTGACAAAACTCCAAAAGAGCGTGAAGATTTGATTTCCCAAAAGTATGGAGCTGTGTTTATCATAGGTATAGGCGGCAAACTGAGCAATGGCGAAGTACACGACAATCGTGCCCCAGACTATGATGATTGGAGCACGCCCAACGAAGATGGATATAAAGGGTTGAATGGTGACCTGTTGGTTTGGTATCCTTTACTGAATCATAGCATCGAACTCAGCAGTATGGGAATACGTGTTGACATAGAAACGCTCAATCGACAACTAGTTCTTCAAGGCAAAGAAGAGCGTAAGAATCTTTATTTCCATCGCCGCTTGTTAGAGGGCACATTGCCCTTGAGTATTGGAGGAGGTATTGGCCAAAGCCGTCTCTGCATGGTTTTGCTTCAAAAGGCTCACATTGGCGAGACCCAATCCAGCATTTGGCCCACCACGATGCGAGAAGAATGCAGGGAAGCAGGAATCACTCTGATATAATACTCCGTCTCAAGAAACCCCAGATAATTTCTCAAACAAGAATACAAAAACAGAGAAGAGGTTCGTCTGACTGATGAGTCTCTTCTCTTTATTTATCAGAATCCGATTCTCCTTATAAAACTTAATACACAACCAATCCGCTCTCCGCAGCCAAATTCACTTTCAGTTGACCTTTCTTGTCTATCTTGACAGTTTGGGTGGATGGAGACTTTCCATCTTTCCCATCTGAGAGAAGGGTGACCGTCTGACCTGCCAAGAAAGAGAGATCGAGAGTGGTCTTCAATTCCGTGTCCTTCTGACCATTCAGAACTGTCACATACCAATGCATACCACTTCGTCGTGCCATCGCAACATACTTGCCTGGATACCCATCGAGAAAGCAAGTCTCGTCCCATGTGGTAGGAACCTGTCGCATGAAGTTGATCTCCCAATCAGGATTCTCAGTCAGATTGCGAGGTGTTAGCGCGAAATTCTGCACGCTGCTCTGAAATGCAATAGCAGTTCCCAGCTCGAAAACGTCTCCCACAATACGTGTGTTTCCTTTGTCAGGCTCACGATGAAGGCGACGTTGCAGGACGGTTCCTCCAAATTCCATGCTGCCTACCGCGTTGCGAATAAAAGGATGAAGACATGCATTCAGTCCTTCATAATCATCAGCATGCTGACTGAAATAGAGATTCTCGCTGGCAAGCACAGCCTCTGAGCTGCAATAGTTGGGATACATGCGTTCCCATCCACGAGGCAAGGTGCAACCATGAAAGATACACTGGATACCATAATCATTGGCATCAGAGAGAATCTGCTCATAAAGTTTGATGGTTTCCTGTTTGTCACCAGCAAAGAAGTCCACTTTGATGCCCTTTACCCCATGATCACGCAACCATTTCATCTCTGGCTTGCGTACGATAGGGCTATACATACATTGCTTCGCACATTGTGGAGCATCGTTCCAACCTCCATTGCTGTTGTACCAAACCCAAGGAGCGACACCTTTGCTCTTCGCATAATCAAAGAGTTTTTCCATCCGCTCGCGACCAATGTTTGTAAGCCAACCTCCATCAATCAGACAATATTCCCAACCCAATTTCGCTGCCAAGTCGATGAAGGTTACCTGGTCTTCATAATTGATGCTGGCGTCTTGCCAAATGATCCAACTCCAAGTGGAACGTCCACCCTTGTAACTGATACTGGGTTCGTACAACTGCTCAACCACATCCCAAGTTACAGTTGTTTCCACGATGGGCTTCAATGTCTTCCCTAACGTGATGGTGCGCCAGGGAGTCTTTCCAGGCAAGCCAAACTGGGCACCTGTACTGCCAAACCCGTTGTTCTCACCTTCCATAGGGAAAGCTATCGTGTAGAGTCCATCTGCTGTACCATCACTCAAATGACTGGCGCAATAAAGCCCATCCACACCTGTCTCGCTGACCAACACCCAGCCACGTTCTCCTTCGTGGAAAAGACAAGGAAACGTATATCCTTGACCATTCAATGAAGGAGTGCCAACAGGCTGATCCAGCACATACCCTTCCTCATATGAAGGTTTGGTACGTTCCCATCCAGACATAGGCTTGGCCTGAGGACAGATGAAGGTAGTAGTGCCAGCAGGAAAATTGAAACCTGTTGTCTCGCGATCGACAACGATACACTTGGGATTGCCGTTCGTGACAGGAATCTCATAGCGAAAAGCGATATTGTCATTCCCCACACGAAAATCTACTGTAAAATTACGTTTATCACCATTCTGCAAGGTGAAATCCTGGTGCGTGTAACTTGTTCTTATGTGGCTCTGTTTACTTTGGCGGAGGTCATACTCGTAAACTTCCTGCTTTGCATCAGAGATTTCTCTCAAGGTAAGATTCTGAGAGAAATCGCCAATATTGGAGACGAATCCTAAAGGAGAACTTTCCAAAAGGCATACATCAACAGTTTCTGACTTCGCCACCTGACGGTATCCTGCACTATAAATAAGGTGACCGCCTGTCAGTTCCACATCTACGTATGTCAGTCCGTTAGGGCTCAGGATGCGAGTCACTTCTGCATTGGATGAAAGGGTCGCTGCCAAGAGAGGAAGCAGCAAAAAGGTTCTTTTTTTCATATCGTTTTGAACTGTTATGAGGCAAAGATAATGTTTTTTGTCGAAAATTCAGTACCTTTGCAAGCGAAAATCGCGATAAAGCGGAATTTCTTTTAGATACATGCACAAAAAACAAACAGTAAAGGCTTGCGTCATCACTTGGAAACAATTTACGAACAAGGGATACAGCGCATTTGCGAGTTTGAAACGCGTGATAAGAATCAGCGTGTTGAGCGTTGCCACGTTAGGTGTTGCAGCCCAAGCTGAAGCCGTTCTCAACAAAAACTCTATCCAATACTTTGACAATCCTGAAGACTATAGTGGACAGACCATCGAAGAAGTGACTGTGAGTGGCACCTTGCCCCCATTGACCCAATTACTTTCAGCCCGCATCGTCACAATACTTACCCGCCAAGACATCGAACAGGCGGGGGTGCAAAGTGTAAACGATCTCTTCAAGCTGGCGACTGGAGTGGATGTGCGCCAACGTGGGGGATATGGAATACAGACAGACATCAGCATCGATGGAGGCACGTTTGACCAGATTACAATCCTGCTCAACGGTGTCAACATCAATAACCCTCATACAGGACATTTAACAGCAGATTTCCCTGTCAACATCAGCGACATAGAGCGCATTGAGATTCTTGAGGGAGCCGCCAGCCGCGTTTATGGAGGAAGTGCTTTTGGAGGGGCAATCAACCTTGTGACACGTCGTGATGAGGGAAACAAGCTGAGCATTGGGGGACAGGGAGGGAGTTTTGGCACATTGGATGCTGATGCGCGACTCAGCCTGACTTTAGAGAACGTCTCCAATCGCATTAGTGGAGGAGGAGGTCGCAGCGACGGAGGGACCAGCAACAGCGACTGGAAAAAGGGTCAAATCTTCTATCAAGGTGACTTCCAGAACCAGAACTTCGATCTCGACTGGCAGTTTGGATTCAGCAAAAAAGCCTATGGAGCCAACACCTTTTACAGCGCCTCTTATCCTGACCAATACGAGCGGAATGAGCGATATTTGATTAGCGTGAGAGCTGAGACGAAGGGAAAATTCCACTTCACTCCCCAAGCTTATTGGAATCGAACGTATGACAATTTCGAACTGATCCACAAGCAAACGTTTGGAGAAAACTTCCACCAGACGAACGTTTATGGAGCCAGCATAGGAGGGTACATCAACTGGTGGGGCCGTACTGCTGTTGGAGCTGAGATGCGACACGAAGGCATCCTGAGCACCAATCTTGGCAAAAAGCTCGAGGAAGCGCAGTATGTCGACGTTCGTGGAGAGGATAGCATCCAATATACCCGTCAGGACAATCGAACCAACGTGAACTACCACGTGGAGCATAACCTTATTCTGGGTCGATGGAATCTGAGTGCTGGAGTATTGGCCAATATGAACACCTGTGTTGACCACAAATATCGCTTCTATCCAGGAATAGACATCAGTTACCGTCCTGCTTCCTGTTTGAAACTTTACGCGTCGTACAACAAAGGTTTTCGCCTCCCCTCCTTTACTGATTTGTATTACAAGAGTCCTACTCTTACTGGAAATGCAGGACTTCGACCTGAGGAGAATCGTTCCACTCAGTTGGGAGCGACCTATCACCACTCAGGGCTGATAGGAATCTTACGAGGATTCTACCATCAAGGAAAGCGCATGATCGACTGGGTAATGTACACGTCCACAGACACTTATCACAGCGCCAACTTCGATCTCGACAATTTAGGATTCCAAGCCAAAGTGAAGTTGGACTTCAAGGAATTGGTCAGTCGTGACATTTGGATACAGAGCCTCGATATGGGTTACACCTGGATGCATCAGATCCGTCACGATAAGACTGAAATCTTTCGCAGCAACTATGCGATGGAGTATCTTCGTCACAAGTTTGTCGCCAACCTGAATCATCGCATCTGGAACAATCTTTCCGCCACCTGGAGCCTTCGTTGGCAAGACCGCATGGGCAACTATATCCTCTATGGCGACAACTACATCGACGAAAAAACGGGTTACCTGCGTGGGTTCGATACAGGAAAACTGGTTAGTTACGAGCCTTATGCCACGCTGGATCTTAAAGTTAAATGGACAGCGACACGTTACGAGGTTTTTGCTCAAGCCACCAACCTCACGAACCATTCTTATTTCGACTTGGGAAACATTCGTCAGCCTGGTATCTGGCTTATGGCTGGCGCAAGATGGAATCTTGGATTCTGACAGGTTGAGAATCAATCGTTTACATCTAATTTCCCCTTTCGAATCAAAGTCTCTGCAGAAGGGCGGAAAAAGACAACGTGTTGAAACCGCAAAGACAACACGTTGAAATCGCAAAGACAACACGTTGAAATTGCAAACACAACACGTTGTGTTTTCTGCTATTTCGTTTCCTTACTGTTAAATCTACCCCTTCATACGTACATTATAAAATGAAATGAGAGCAAAGTTCTTGTATCTTTCCTGATTTTTGATTAAATTTGCAGAAAATTTCTGACTGGTGAAAAAAATTGCATTCATAGTGCTGACACTTATCCTGAGCCTCTCAGCACAAGCTTACACCCTCGTCATCGATGCAGGACACGGTGGCAAGGATCCTGGAGCCGTTGGGCGAAAAAGCAAGGAGAAAAACATCAATCTGGCCGTAGCCCTCGCTTTTGGCAAACTCGTCGAGCAGAACTGCCCTGACGTGAAAGTCATCTATACCCGCAAGACGGACGTTTTCGTGGCGCTGGACGAACGTGCCAACATTGCCAACCGCAACAAGGCCGACCTCTTTGTCAGCATCCACGTGAACAGCACGGCAGCCAAGAACGGCCCTCAAGGAACAGAAACCTACACGCTGGGTATGCATCGGGCAGCCGACAACCTGGAAGTTGCCAAGCGAGAGAACTCTGTTATCACCTTAGAGAGCAACTACGAGCAGAAATACGAGGGATTCGATCCCAAAAGCAGCGAAAGCTACATCATCTTTGAACTGATGCAGGACAAGAACATGGAACAAAGTGTCAACTTCGCGAAATTGGTACAGCAGCAGTTCAAGAGCACAGCGGGACGCATCAACAAGGGAGTGTATCAGGCAGGGTTCCTGGTGTTGCGTGCCACCAGTATGCCCAGCGCCCTTATCGAGTTGGGATACATCAACAACGTGAACGAGGAAACATATCTTTGCAGCGCTGCTGGGCAGAGTGCCCTTGCAAAAAGCATCTTCAATGCCTTCAAGTCATATAAGAAATAGCAACACAACCACACATCTGGAGGGTAAAACGATATGAGAAAAGAAATCAAGATAGGACTGATGGGAGTTGTGGCCCTGGTGATTATGTTCTTTGGAATCAAATTCCTCAAGGGCATCAGCCTGTTCTCTGCCCAAGATACCTATTATATCAAGTTCAGCAACGCCAAAGGACTAAGCAAGAGTGCCACAGTCTATGCTGACGGTTATAACGTGGGCATCGTGAGCGACATCACTTACGACAAGCCTCAGGAAGTGGTTGTCTCGATCCAAGTAGATCCCCAATTGCGTATTCCCAAGGGAAGCAGCGCCAAGTTGGACGAGGGGATGCTTGGTGGCTGTACGCTCAACATGCTGCTGGCCACCAATCTGACTGAGGCATTCCACCCTGGCGACACCATCGTGGGAAGCGACGCGAGCGGCCTGATGGGGAAAGCGGAACAAATGTTGCCCCAAGTGGAACAGGTCGTTTCACGTGTTGACACCCTGATTGCCTCGCTTAACCGTCTGGCCTCTGACACCAATCTGGTCATCATCCTCAAGAATGCAGAACTTCTGACCAAGAATCTCAACAGGAGTACCAACGAGTTGAACCGTCTCCTTGCAAAGGATGTACCCCAGATGACATCCACTTTCACCCAAGTGGGCCAGAACGCAATCACTATGACGGATAAGCTGAACCAGCTCAACCTGCAAGCCACTATGGATAGCGTGAACTCGACGTTGGCAAGCATTCATCACATGATGAACCAGATACAGGATCCCAAAGGTTCCTTAGGGCTACTGATGAAGGACCCAGGTCTCTACAATAACCTGAATCATACCGTTCAGAGTGCTGACAGCCTGGTTAATGACCTGAAGTCGCACCCCAAACGTTACGTCCATTTCTCCGTCTTCAACAGGAAAGAGAAATAAAACGGGATTCCTATCCAAAGAAAGACGGATTCTCGACACATTTTTTGCACACTACCCCACCATGTGTGTAGAGAGAAAAAAAATATGTTATTTAAATTTAATAAAAATAATCCTGTCGTTCAAAAAAAAATTTTTAGTCGATTATAAATGGGTAATTATTGGCAAGTTACAAGGAGACCTTATTCCCAACTCAACATTTCTGCATCGAGAGTGTAAAATAATGTGTCTCAAGAAGTTACAAATTTGCAAATACCCCAAAAATAAAAATTTCGCACGATTGCTCATGGAGCCCTGAAAAACAATACCTTGTACGTCATCTGACCAAAATATAAAGAAAAAAACGGATTTTGTCATTTCACAAAATATTCCGAACTTTGCAGAGCCAAAACGGGCATACCGTGATTGGAATGTGAGAACAAAACACAATACTTAAAGAACTTTTATAAGGAATAATGTCTGATTCACCAAAGATACTTTGGGCACGTTGTTTGGCTATTATCCAAAACAACATTAATGAGCAGCAATACTCGACTTGGTTCGCACCAATCAAGTTCAAGTCATTCGATGCTCAGGCTAAATCTTTGGTTGTCTACATTCCCAGTCAATTCTATTACGAATACCTCGAGGAGCATTTCCGCGTGCTGATGCATCGTGCCATCTATCGCGTTTATGGGGAAGGCGTAAAACTATTCTATGAAGTAGAGGTCGTAAAGAAGAATCCCGTCAAGCAGCAAAGCGAAGAGAACGAGATAACAGAGCAGACCGTTAAGCCCGTTGGAGCCAACAAGAGCCCTCAGCTGAGTGAGACATACGCTGCTCCAGAAGAGTGGAAAACCTACCTCAACACCAAGCAGAACTTTGACAACTTCATCGAGGGCAACAGCAACAAACTGCCTCGAAGTGTGGGGAAGGCCATTGCTGAGCATCCTGAACAGCAGACTTTCAATCCACTTTTCATCTATGGTCCCAGCGGCGTAGGGAAAACCCATTTAGTAAATGCAATAGGTACGCGCATGCGCGAGCTGTATCCCCAGAAACGCATTCTCTACCTGAGTGCTCACCTGTTCTACGTGCAATATACTGATTCCATTCGCCGCAATACCTTTAATGACTTCATGCATTTTTATCAGAGCATCGACGTTCTGATAATGGATGACATCCAAGAATTTGCAGGTCTCGAGGGAACACAGAACACGTTCTTCCACATATTCAACCACTTGCACCAGAACGGACGACAGATTATTCTCACCTGTGATCGTCCTCCTGTGAATCTACAAGGCATGGCTGATCGGCTGTTGACACGTTTCAAATGGGGATTGTTGGCAGAGCTGGAGCGCCCTGAAGAAGATCTGCGCAAGAATATCCTTCGCAACAAGATAGAGCAGGACGGGTTGAGCATTCCGCAGGATGTAATCGACTATATCTCAGCCAACGTGACGGACAGCGTGCGTGAACTGGAAGGTATGATTCACAGTCTGCTCGCCTTCTCAGTAGTTTACAATCGTGAGGTGGACCTCAACTTCGCCCAGCGTGTCCTGAAACACAGCTCACGCATCGAGCACAAACCTATCACGATGGACACCATCATCGAAAATGCTTGCTCTTGCTGTAACGTGACTGCTGACGAGGTATATGGCTCCAGCCGCAAAGCCAACATCGTGGAGGTTCGACAACTCGTCATGTATCTGGCTCAAAAACATGCCAACTACAACAACAGCAAGATAGGTACGCTCATTGGAAACAGGAATCATGCAACAGTTCTTCATGGTATTCGAGCTATTGAGAAGAAGTTGCAAACCAACAAAAGGCTACAGACTACCCTCGCAGAGATAGAGGCAAAACTTAATATCAAGCAATGAAGACTCAAACTCGTCGAACCATCAGGAAATACAGTCAGCAGCCCATCCCTAATGAGCTGCTGAATCAGTTATTGGAAAAGGCTTCCCGTACCCAGACGATGGGAAACCTGCAACTGTACAGCGTCATTGTGACCCGCGATGCAGAACGTAAGGCACTACTCGCTCCTGCGCATTTCAATCAGCCTATGGTCACAGAGGCTCCCATTGTGCTTACTATCTGTGCAGATTTTCGTCGTACCAGCGATTGGTGTCTTGCACGTAAAGCAGACCCAGGGTACGACAATCTCCTCAGCTTCATCAACGCTGCGACTGATGCACTTCTCTATTGCCAGACGTTCTGTAACCTTGCTGAGGAAACAGGATTAGGTGTCTGTTTTCTGGGCACTACCATCTACATGTCACAGATGATTATCGATGCCCTGAAGTTGCCACAACTCGTTTTCCCTGTCGCTACGCTTACTGTGGGCTGGCCTGCTGAGAAGCCTCCTCTGGTTGATCGTCTTCCTTTGGCCTCTTTCATTCATGAAGAACAATATCAGCCCTACACGGCTGAGAGCATTGACCGTTTTTATGGCCCCAAGGAAAAACTTCCTGAGAACCAACATTTCGTGGAGATCAACAACAAGGAGACACTGGCCCAGATCTTTACTGACATCCGTTATACGCGACACGATAACGAAGCCATTTCGCAAAGTATTCTTCAGGCTCTTTATGCACAAGGGTTCCTCAGCAGCGAGGATCTGGTTCAGGCAATTCCAATGACAGTATGCGAGAGACGACCTGAAGTGCTTGATTGTGATGTGGTTCGCTTTCAAAACAACAAAGAGAAATGGGTAGCATTTGTAGGCCTGCTCGAGAATCGTCCCTACGAAATCTTTACTGGTTTGATGGATGATGAGGAAGGAATCTCTCTTCCAAAGAGTGTCACCAAAGGCAAGATTATCAAGCATGTCAATCGAGACGGCTCAAAACGGTATGACTTCCAGTTCCAGAACAAACGAGGCTACAAGACCACAGTAGAGGGCTTGAGCGAGAAGTTCAACCCTGAATATTGGAACTACGCCAAGCTCATCAGTGGTGTTCTGCGCTACCGTATGCCACTCGACAATGTGATTCGCCTCGTTGCCTCTCTTGAGCTTTACAGCGACAACATAAACAACTGGAAGTCAGGTGTGGCACGAGCCCTCAAACGCTACATACCAGGTGCTCCCATTGAACCTGAGGAAGAAGAAATCTGACCTGTCATTAAAAGGGAAATCCTCCCATTAATCAGCAATACGAGACTCTCAGCGTGAAAATAAGCATAAATCAATAACATTTTCCTCCATTCATTACGCGAAACCATTTTTTTTGCGTACTTTTGCATCAAGATTGTGTAACAAGGATCATCTGATTGATTCTTAATTGTATTAAGAAAGAAAAATATGGGAAAAGAAATTAAATTCAGTTTGGTATATCGTGACATGTGGCAAAGCTCAGGTAAGTTTCAGCCTCGAGCCGATCAACTTGTCCGTGTGGCACCTGCCATCATCCGCATGGGATGCTTTGCCCGTGTAGAGACCAATGGTGGAGCTTTTGAGCAAGTCAACTTGCTTTATGGCGAGAATCCCAACAAGGCAGTTCGCGCCTTCACCAAACCCTTCAATGAAGTAGGTATTCAGACTCACATGCTTGATCGTGGACTCAACGCGTTGCGCATGTTCCCAGTTCCAGCCGATGTCCGCAGACTTATGTACAAGGTTAAGCACGCACAAGGGGTCGATATCACACGCATCTTCTGCGGTCTCAACGATGTACGCAACATTATTCCCAGCATCAAATATGCCCTCGAGGGCGGCATGATACCTCAGGCCACTCTGTGTATCACCACCTCCCCCATCCATACTGCTGAGTATTATGCAGGCATCGCTGACCAACTGATAGCTGCCGGCGCTCCTGAGATTTGTCTCAAGGATATGGCTGGTATAGGTCAACCTGCCATGTTGGGCAAGCTTGTTGCCATGATCAAGGCCAAACACCCTGAGATCATCATCCAGTATCATGGACATAGTGGTCCTGGTCTCTCTATGGCGAGCATTCTGGAGGTTTGCAAGGCTGGAGCCGACATCATCGACACCGCCATCGAACCTCTCTCCTGGGGTAAGGTTCACCCTGATATCATCTCTGTACAGAGCATGCTCAAGCATTATGGATTCCAGGTGGCAGACATCAACATGGATGCTTATATGGAAGCCCGCAAGTTGACGCAAGAGTTTATCGAGGACTTCCTGGGCTATTTCATGAATCCCACCAACAAACTCATGTCGTCCCTGCTGCTTGGCTGTGGCCTGCCTGGTGGTATGATGGGCAGTATGATGGCTGACTTGGCTGGTATGATGACTGCCATCAACAACAATCGTCAGAAAGACGGACTGGAGCCCTACAGCGAGGATGCCTTGCTCGTGAAGCTCTTCAATGAGGTGGCTTACGTGTGGCCACGTGTCGGTTATCCCCCATTGGTGACTCCTTTCTCTCAGTATGTCAAGAACATAGCCCTGATGAACCTCTTTACGGAATCCATGCACAAACCTCGTTACAGCATGATGGACGAGTCCATTTGGGGCATGATACTCGGCAAGAGTGGCAAGTTGCCTGGTGAGGTGGCTCCTGAGCTGATTGAGCTTGCCAAGGAGAAAGGCTACGAGTTTACTGATGCTGATCCCCAAAGCTACTATCCTGACGATCTGCCACGCTTCATCAAAGAGATGGAAGAGAAAGGATGGGAACGCGGTCAGGATGATGAGGAACTGTTCGAGTTCGCCATGCACGAGACCCAGTATCGCAACTACAAGAATGGAATGGCCAAGGAGCAGTTCAACAAGGACCTGCAGGCTGCTAAGGACAAGAAGCTTCAGAAGAAGGGCATTAGCCTGGCTGACATTGCTGCTTTCAAGCATGCCAAGGCTGATCCCATCGTCGCCCCTGAGGATGGTACTGTTCTTTACGAGGTCAACGGTGGTGATGAGGTTGCCACAAGCATTGCTCCCGCCATTGGCAAGGAATACGCTGATGCCAGCCACTTCTGCTACGTACAGAACAATCTGGGCCAGATGATCGATATCCCTGCATGCTTAGGTGGTAGACTTGTGGACATCATGGTGGGACAAGGTCAGCATGTTCGCAAGGGCGAAATCATTGCTTACATTGAGAGAAAGCAAAGTTAAATCGCATTTCTCCCCTCTTTGCTCGAAAAAATCATAACAAATGAGGATTGCCCATCTGAGCAATCCTCATTATCTTTGCACCCACAAACCAATCAAAAACAAGAAAACTATGAAACTATTCCGTTTTTTCCCTCTTATCGCAGCCCTCGTAATGGGCGCTTTCGTACTCGCTTCTTGTGGTGACGATGAACAAGAACCTCAAGATAATGGCAAAGGAAGCAAAGTCAACAAGGAAGTGGTGGGCACCTATACAGGCTGGACCCATCTGCTAACCAATTTCATCGACAAAAACTACGAGGGCGACACCTTCACCCTATCCTTATCTGATGACGGCACGCTCATTGGCACCTTCAAAAACAAGACATGGGGCACAGCAACCATCACAGGCATCAAGGCCAACAAGATAGAATCTGGCCAAGGATACATACTGCATGAGGGCGAAGGATCATTCGTCATGAACAATCCGCGCGACAATACCACGGAGGAATTCGGCTGCAGACTGTCTCAGGCCACCATAAGCGCTGACAAGAAACAAATGATGGCCATCATCATTGCCAACATGACTACAGCTGGCGCCCACGGAGAGATGACCTTCACCTTCCATACGGGCCCAGGCCTACCAATTGACTGACAGTTTCGAAGAAATTCTTGGTGCATCCTCCCCACGGAGGAATAAAGACAAGGAAACATGCAACTTGCCAAGGGATTGACTGCCA